>JAGVKI010000245.1 GCA_020050695.1 Alphaproteobacteria bacterium
GCGCCATTTGCTGTCACGCTTGCCTTTAAAGGTATAAAGCGCAATGACCGAGCGTATCTGCTCTTCGCTAAGGCTAGGATCGGAGTGTTCCAGCATACGTTCCACAAGTCCTGCATTCTCAGGTGAGGCATCTATCTTGAGCAGGTAATCCATGGATTTATGCTGGTAGGCAAGTGCCAGCTTGCGGTCTATTTCACGCTGCGACCAGCGCGGATGCGCCTTATGCAGCGCCTCCTTGATTGTCTGCTCATACTCCTCTACTGCCGCAGTAATGCTGGGCTGGTGGCGGGCATCTTCCATATAGGTATCCAGATGGAATAGATAGCCGTCAGCGAGCACTTTGAGCATATTATCATTGCGGTCGCCGCTGATCGATTTATTCACCACAAAGGCCGCTTCTTCTAGCCTTTTCAGCGCATATCCGGCATTAGCAAGTTTTTCGCGCACCGTATGAATACGCCCAATCGTAGCGCGGTCGTATGGCTTGCTGCCATCAAGCAGCGCAGCTTTGGTATCCAGATAACTTTGCACTTCATGAATTACGCTAGAGGCCGCACATACATCTTTATGAACACGGTTGCTATAGCCGCAATTTTGTATATTTCCAGCCAGCCGCAGCATGGAATGACCTATCTCATCGAGCTGCTCATGTGAACTGGCAACCATAGAGGTCAGGTCAGAAACCTCTGTCCTGCGGCGGTCAAAAGCAGCAACGCCGGGGAATAATTCCGGCACCACCTTGATGCTTTGTTTTACATGCTGCGCGGTAATGTCGTTATATAAATGGATAAGGTCCTTGAGGTAATGCTTATCTTCGAGCATTTCCACATGCGCCGCTTTTATGCCGATCTTGCCGCCCGATGCAATATCAATGGCGCGCGCACTGATGCGGTCACCGCCAGATACTTTCGAGAGGGCGTACAACAGATCGCTGCAATCCTGTACGGATTTTTTCAGCTTATCAATGCCGTCAGCTGGCACCGTCAGCAGCATAAAACCATCGGCTGCCTCTTTGAGTTCGGCCTTCTGATAGCCATGCTGGCTGCGCAGGTTCTCATACACAGCATGCGCCATGGTTGAATTCATGCGCACATTGAGGGTTGCTCCTGATTCATGTGCCACATATTTGTGAAAGCCCGTAACGGTAGAGCGTGAAATCGCAAGACCACCTTCAGCGTTCTTATGAATGGAGAAATGCTTTTCCTCTTTATCAAGCTTATACCGGCGCGGCAATGTCAGCGGCCCAGCTTTGCCGTCGGTAATCCAGCATTCGCCCAATTCATCTACATCTACCTGCGACACCTTGCCTTCGAGCAATGTGCGGTGCAGCGCCTTGATATATTCAGGTAGCGGCGTGCGCTTATTTACCGGGCGTTCCTGATTAGCGTAGAGTTCTTCCAGCTGACGCCCCATTTCCTGCGACCAGTGGAATGCATCATGCATCATAAAATCGGTATCAACCGTGATGCTTTTATCCGTTGCGCTAAAAGGGATATTGCAGCGCGTAAGCAATTCCAGCGCATCAATGGACAGGCCATCTTCCTGCAGCATGGTAACCTTGCCGTCTTTCTGCTCGATACGGTGAGTGCCGGGAACCTTGCCAAGCCTGTATAACAGCCAGCTTGCATCGCGCACCAGGCTGGAAACCGGTGGTACTTTGCCGTCGTCATTTTTCTGATCAGCAATGACAGCAGCTTTCTGGATATAAGGTACACCGCCAGACATTCCAAGCTGCGCATTCTGCACGAGGGTACGCCCCGTATTCATCACATCCCTGAAGTCAATTTTCTTACCCGACAGGACGTAATTACCCTCTTCATCTTTGCTGGCAATGACATTGCCAAGCGCAACGGGCTTTCCTTCTTGCATTACAATGCCGCGCCGGCGCGCCACTACTTCCATGATCATGGGCGATACCACCACCTTGATGGTGTCCGGTTCGGCCATGTCAATGACGGTATGGGAAAACACCGCTTCGCTGCCCGTGTGCCTGGTATCATCTGGCGCGTCTTCATGCTCTATCTGCTCTGCCTTTGCATCGGGATTATCCGTCTGCGTCTGCGAGGATTCCACGCCGGGGATAGCGCCGATATTGAGTAGAAAATCAAAATTCTCCATGATTTCCTGCTGGCACTCGCTTGGTGATTTACCTGGCGGCAGCTGGAACGTTACGTCACCAAACGCGCGCAAATGGCCGCGAATGGTTACCGTATCACCCTGCCCGTTCTCACCGCTGCGGTACAGGCATAGACCAACCTTCCGGCTATGCTCACGCACGCTGCGTATAAAATTCAGGTTGCCCGATAGCTGCCCGTCATGCTGCACGAGATATTTAAGGTTTTTGCGTAGTGAGCCAAAGTGAATATCCTCCAATGTGCGCTCCGCCAGCGGCGCCTTGCCAGCAATAGTCACATCAATGCGGTTACCGGTGGAATCAAACAGGTGAATGTTATCGAATTTACCGCTATCGAGCATTTCCTGATAGAACATCAGCTTTCGCAGCATATTCAGCGTCAGCGGCTGGCTGCGCTCGGCATTGAGCGTAACGGTGTGCTTTTTCTGGTCCATGGACACAATATGCTGCGGTACACGCGCATTGCGCTGCGTCACCTCATCAAATTCACGAAACAACTGCCAGTACTCACGGGCACGTGCTGGCAGCTGTGAAATCGGCTTGGAGAACGTAATGCGTATATCGCCTTCCACCATGCCTTCTTTATCACTATCCTTGAGGTAAGGACGCGGCTCAGCCACTTCCACCGTGCAGCCAGGATCAGCGCGCCGCAGCAATGCCTGGTATATCTCAGCCATATTGGGCAGGCCTTGCAGCTTATCAAGCAGCGCCATCCCTACCTTGGCTTCCATGATAATATCTTCCACGGCGGAGTGATCGCCGCGCTCTGTATAATCAGGATCAACCATCTGGCGGTAAGCATCATCGAGGCGGTTGCTCGGCCCGTGGCCGTTGGCC
>JAGVKI010000059.1 GCA_020050695.1 Alphaproteobacteria bacterium
CCGTAGCTGAGTTACTGTTGCCCTGAACGACCAGGCGGCTTACGTTTTTGTCGCCATCAAGCACTGAACCGGCAACGTTATAATTGCCTGTGAGCTTGGTGTCTTCGACATTGCTGTCACCAGTGATCGTATTGCTATAGTAGTTATTGCTACCGGTCTGGGTACGTGCAACGGTGTTAAGGTTGCCTGTAACGGCAGTTTTAATTGTGTTGCTGTTACCGTTATTCTGCGTAGTGGTGAGCCTGTTGCTGTTACCGGTTACAATTACATCCTGCGCATTTCCGGTAACGGTACCGCTGCCGTAGATGTCGGTGGTGATATTGTTGCTGTTACCAGAAGCGACACGCGAGAATACTCTGTTTGAGGCACCATATACACTAGCAGTGTGGGTATTGTTATTGCCTTTGGCATTTAGTTCGACGCCGTTGTTGTTGCCGTATACAATGTTGCCATTCATTGAAATGCTCTGGATCTTGTTGTTGTCACCGTTCAGATGTGTAATGAATGAGTTGCCGCTGCCATTGATGGCGGTCGGCGTGCGTGCGGCATCAGAAGTAACTGAGTTGCCTGAACCCTTCACATTCACTGTAGCCATGTTGCCGTTGCCCTGAACTGCCATGCGGCTTACGTTCTTGCTGCCTTCGAGCACTGTATAGCCGCGGTTAGAATTTCCTTTGAAATGTGAGGCGTCGCTATTGCTGCTACCTACTTGTACAGTATTGATGAGGTTGGCATTACCATTAGCGGAGGTTTGTATTACGTTACTATTGCCGCCCAGCTGACGAAGGTTAAAATTATTGCCGGTGCCCGTGGAGCCAATTGCCATCGTATTGCCAGTAGTACCAGCAGCTTGAGCTACGTTGAGCGAGATTTTTGGATCTGAGCCTGTAAGGCTAAATGAATTAGCGAAAGCCTGAGCAGGAATCATGGCTGTATAGCCGCTCAAAATGGTGGCAGTCAGCAGGCTAAAAGTTACGTGATTGGTCTTCATAAGCTGTATCCCTTTATTATAGTATGGTTTTTTTGTTTTTGTTATTCTCGGCCGGTTTTGTTTGTGATTGGCCTTGAGTTCAACCATAGCAAGGGGGTGTTACGGAACTATGACAAAGTTAATTAAAATTAACCTAAAATGCTATATATCATGGTTTCGTCACAGAGTCGTAATTGGGTCGTAATAAATGGCAGGGAACGAGAGGGGTGTAAGCAGGCCAGCGAGTGTCAATGATGCTTTGCAAGCAAATGCGATGAAATAAAAATCTGTTTTATATAATTAATATCTTGTTTTGATTTCCGTGCCGGTTCGGGTAATTCATGCAGTTTTTCTAAAATAAAACGGCCCGTGCCCCCCGTTAAGGGGACAGCGGGCCGAACACTACTTCAGCATAATGACGATAAAGCCTTCTGCACTCTGCGGAGTGTAGATACGCTCTCCGTTCATCAGCGGGTATCCTTTAGCATAGTCCAGTTTGGTTTGCTGTCCTTGCTGGCTGATAAAAAATACCTCGACACTGGCCGTGGACTTCCACAGGCGTATACCCGACCACTTATCGCTCTTGAGCACCACCGCATTTGTACCGCGTGCAACCAGGGTTGCGTTGCAGTTAATGGGTAGGTCGAATTCGATCCAGTGCTGCGGGTACTGCACGTGACTGCCGATTTCGTCTTCCCAGCACCGGGCGAATTTCTTCGCCTCGTCCTGGGTGCGGACTTCACCGAACGCTCCGATGCAGTACCACTCACCGGAGTTGATCTGCATGCCGTTACCGTCGAAGGCCGTGATCGACGCTTGCGTGTCGATCGCTGGAAGTTCCTCCTCATGGAGGTTCGGCCAGTGCCCGCGCTTGGCTTCCTGCGCATGCAGTAGTTCGGACATGCTCGGCTTCGTTTCCTTGGCCGAGCAACCCGCCATCAGCATCAACGCCATCAACATGAAGCAGTAACGCATCTTCATCCTCCTTCAGGGGATAGAGGCGGCTTAAATAGCAGGTGCGTTTCACTCTCTGAAGTGAGAAGAAACGGCTATTCAGTCCACCGATGCGGTAGCCTTTTTAGGGCTACTAACTTAACGCGCTTGCACGCGGTAAATTCGCTTTTCAGACTCGAAAAACAAATTTGAACCATGTAATTATAAATGAAAATTAATGAAATGGGGAGTGTATTAGAACTGTCTCTAAGCAATTATCATTGTGCGTTTGCAGGTTAGGATAACGCGTAGAAGCTAGAGCGGAGTTGCCGGTCTCCCTAAGCGCGGACGAATCAGCTGGAAATGCCTATAGCGGCGTAATGCGCATCGGATGAAGGGCCGCGTTATAGCTGCTTATGCCCTGCCATTGCTTGGCTGAAGGTCTGGGGCAGGGGCTGCAGCTACTGCTGCAGGTGCTTTGGCCGTGGTGTCTGCCTGGGCATATGAAAAGCCTCCAGCGCCCGCGCCTGAACGGTCTCTTTCGCCTCGTGCGGCTGCCAGCACATGCTCTGGAAGGCCTGCTGCTGCAAGGCGTTGCTCGGCGGCTGCCATGCGCGTATTTGCTTTTTCAGCTCTTTCGGCCAGGCGTTCCATTTGGGCGGCCTGCTTTTCCTTGCCTGCAAGTTCCATGCTGTACGCGCGCACGGTGCGGTCGGCATTAAACGTGCGGTCGTTATCGCCTACAGAAACAATGTTACTGGTGGCGTTTGCCAGGTTATTGTAATCCTGCGAATCAGATGCGCCGCGGCCACCATTGCTAGGCCTGAACCTGATGTCATGGTCTTGTGTGCCGTGAAGCTGTAATTGCTTGTCCTGCGTAAGCTGCATGTTGGTATCAACATTTACAAACAGGCGATCCTGAAGGCCATCAAGGCTTACGCCGTTTTGCATTGCAGACTGTATTGTTTCTGGATCGGTAATTTCTACTTTTTTACCGCCGCGTCCTGACAGGGTAAGAGTTTCAACCCCGTTCTTGCGCGCTAAAGATACCTCATACACTGCTGCAGGTGCGATGCCGCCTTCACTTGCAAGCTTCGCAAGATCAACAGGTGCCATGGAGGGCTGTTTTTCGCGGAAAAATTCCTGGGCAAATTTATTCGGATCACCTTCATATTGTGCGGCTGATTGCATCAGTTCGCTGCGCAACTGGCGTTTTTCACCTTCTTCCAACGAGTCATTGCGTTCAATCTGCTTCAGCGCATGCTGCATCTGGCCTGCCAGCGCAGAGTCCTTGCCTTCCAGGTTAGTGATAAGCTTGTCACGCTCTTTGGTAAGGTCCATGACCTTGTCATTATCATTATCTGACAGTAACGGGTTTTCACCGCGGGCCTGCTTTATTTTTTCATCGTAGCTGGAATTGATTTCATCTTTGATGCTGTCAACAAACTGGGTTAAGTTGGTGGCACGTTTGCTTTCCCTGGCTTCCTGTCCCTCTTGGACGCCTTCGACATACTCTTTGGCGCCGCCATTGATCTGGGCAGCAGCCGTTGGGCCGTCGGGTGCGGCGGTATCACGCGCCACTTTCTGGAAAAGGGCAACTTCTGCCTGCGCCCTGCTTGGGTCTTCACCTGTGCGCTGGGCTTCTGCGACATCCAGCTGCGCGCCTGATAGCTGCAGGTTCTGCGTGGCGGTTTGTAGGTTATTCATGGCGCTGGACATCTCTTCGCGGTAGCTGCGTTCAATGGAGCCGCGCGCCTCCAGGCGTTCTTCCTGTATTTTCGGATCGGTTGAATCTTCTGGCAGCCTTTCATTAAGCGCTGCCATGGCTTTGGTGTATTTGTCCTGCGCTTCCTGAGTTGCTTTTGCTGCCTGGTCGAGCGCTTTTTGAGCTTCTTCTGCAGCCCTTTTGGCTTCCTGATATGCTTCCGTACTTGCGCCAGAATCGACA
>JAGVKI010000097.1 GCA_020050695.1 Alphaproteobacteria bacterium
GCCTTGCTTACCCCTGTGACAGCACTTTCCGAAGCCTTCTTCCTGCATAAAATTCTCAAAATTCGCCGTCTCAATTACAATGAAACGGCCATGCCGGATGCCACCCACGAGGTTGAGGCTATTTCAGGCGCGTGCATGTGCATTCGCACCCGTGACTATCAGCGCATGTTTGGGCTCGATGAAGGGTTTTTCCTGCATGTGGAAGACCTCGATTTCTGCATGCGTATACACAAACTCGGTGGCAAGATTATTTGTGTGCCGTCGGTTAAGCTGACCCATATGAAAAGTACCAGCGGTGAGGTGACATCGCGTTTTCTGGAGTGGCATAAGGCCAAGGGCTTCATGCGCTATTTCAAGAAGCATTTTGAAGGTAAGTATGTACCTGGGTTCTTATCGCTGGCCAATCTTGCTATTTTAGCGCGCTACGTGCTTAAAACCACACTTGGCGACGTGCGCCGCATATTGAAACGTCACCAGAAACCGCATAACACCACACCGTCCAAACGTCTGATGATTTTGGCGGCAGGGCTTGCAGAACTGCCTGAGGACGAAAGCTTCAAGGGTAAAACCGTACTGGTCACCGGTGCTACCAGCCAGATAGGGCTGTGTGTGGTAAAGCGCCTGATTGCCGCAGGCGGCGCAGTGCTGGCTATCAGCCGTGGCCCGATTGTGCCGTTTGAGCATGAGCATTTACGCTGGATTATTGGCGATCTGACGGCAGCTGACCTGCATCTGGAAGATTACCTGATTGATGCTGTGGTGCATTGCGCGCCGCTTTGGCATTTGCCGCCTATACTGGATTTGCTCTCCGAGGCAGGCGTTAAACGTATTGTGGCCTTTAGTTCCACCTCCATTTTTGCCAAGGCATCCTCTAAAAACAGTTATGAAAAAGACGTGGTAGATAAGCTGGTGAAGGCAGAAGCAGCGCTTATGGCGCAGTCGGCTGAAAAGAATATTGCCGGTTGGACGATCCTGCGGCCTACGATGATTTATGGTGTAGGGCTTGACCTGAACGTGACATCGCTGGCCAAGTTTATTGAGCGGTTTAAATTCTTTCTGGTCTACCCGCCCGCCTTTGGCCGCCGCCAGCCTGTGCATGCAGATGACCTGGCCATTGGCGTGATGCAGGTGCTCGGTAATACGACTACCTTTGGCCGCTCTTATAATGTCAGCGGCGGCGAGATTGTTACCTACCGCGAAATGCTCGAGCGCCTGTTTGCAATTTACGGCCTGAAGCCCCGCATTATCGTAAGCACGCTGCTGCCGTTAATGCTGAATATGGCTGGTATTGTACTGCGTCGTAAGCATCTGAATGGTGAGATTGCGCATCGCATGAATGATGACTTGATTTTCTTCCATGACGAGGCCAAGAAAGACTTTGGTTACTCACCGCGACCTTTCCTCAGCGGCGGTATGGCAGATATTGAAGGCGTATAAGGCTCTATGGCACGAATTTCCTATGTAAACGGGCAGTACCTCCCGCATCACGAAGCAGCAGTACATGTAGAAGACCGTGGTTATCAGTTTGCTGACGGCATATATGAATATATCGCTTTTTATAATCATACGCTGCTTGATGGCGACGCGCACCTGAAGCGCCTGGAGCGCAGCCTCGGTGAATTGCGTATTCCTATGCCTGTATCTATTCGTGCGATGCATGTGATCATTCGCCAGCTGATTGCACGTAACAGCCGTATCGATGGCGGGCTGTATATACAGGTAACGCGCGGCGTTGCGCGCCGCGACCACCCGTTTCCGCGCAATACGAAGCCTGCCCTGGTGATGACGGTATGTGCCGCCAAAACGCCCAAGGAACATGAAGTGAAAGATGGCGTGAAAGTGATTACGGCCCCTGACATACGCTGGGGACGCTGCGATATTAAATCCATCTCACTGCTTGCCAATGTGCTGGCCAAGCAGGCCGCTGGTGAAAAGCATACGCGCGAAGCATGGCTGGTGGGCGATGACCGCACGGTTACCGAAGGCGCGGTGTCGAACGCCTATATCATCAGCAAGGAAGGCGAACTGGTTACCCACCCGCTGGATGAGCATGTGCTGGGCGGCATCACGCGCGATGTCGTGCTGCGCCTGGCGCGTAAAGCGGGTATTACTGTGGCGGAGCGGTCTTTTAATACCGTTGAAGTAAAAAATGCACGTGAGGCTTTTATCACGTCTACCAGTGCCAATGTGCTGCCGGTGATCAAGGTGGACGACAAGCTGATTGGCAATGGCAAGCCCGGCCCGATTACCCGCCAGTTACAGGAATTATATCGCACTTATGTGTTTAAGCAGACGGGAAGGATGCTCTAATGGCGCTGCCAAAGCCGATTGCAGTTATTTTTGATTGGGACAATACGCTGGTCAATACCTGGCCGATTATTCATGACGCACTGAACAAAACCTTCCGCGAGATGGGCACACCTTTGTGGGAACTCAGTGAAACCAAGGCGCGGGTGCGTAAATCCATGCGTGATTCGTTTCCTGAAATCTTTGGTGAGGACTGGGAAAAGGCGGGTGAACTCTACCAGCGCAATTACCGCTCATCGCATTTGAATAACCTTGAAGCACTGCCTTTGGCGCGCGAACTGCTTGAAGAAGTGCGCAGTCATGGCATCTACAACGTAGTGGTCAGCAATAAAAAAGGCCCGAACCTGCGTGAAGAAGTTGGACATATTGGCTGGAACCAGTATTTTGATGCGGTTATCGGTGCGCATGACGCCGCGCGCGATAAGCCTTTTATTGATCCGGTTGATATGGCGTTTGAGAAAAGCACCCTGCGCCCGGGCAAGGACGTATGGTTTGTCGGAGATAGCGAGATCGACCTTGAATGTGCGATGAATACGGGCTGCACCGGTGTGCTGTATGGCGCTGAAGCCAGCGAACATCCTGATTACAATGACACGCATTACCAGGGATTTCCGTATCATGCACATGTGCATGACCACAGCCAGACCATCGAATTGCTGAAAAAAGCCTTTAAGGCTGCGTAAGCGACTCGCGGACTTGCGCAGCATCTTCCGATACCAGCGCTTCACGTACCACCGTGAGTTCCTCAACGTAGCGCGCCAGAACGTCCATCATTCCGCTATAATGGTTTGAGATATTCTCAATATCTTCTTCCGGCGGATGGGTGGCAGGGTAGGTGAAATCGGCAAAGCCGTTGCCTGCATAACGTGCAAAGGAAAAGCCCGCTTTCTTTTCTGCTTCCATGACCGTGCTAACCAGGCAGGACGCTGCCACACGGGGGAACAGCACGGTTTTAATCAATGTATCATTGGCCAGATCGGCGTTACCCTCGGGAGCGCCTTTGAGTTCACGTATAATATGGATAATAACGTCCATGTACCGGTCGAGCGCGGTAACGATATAGGCGCGGTTGGTAAGGCATATATCGACCCAGAGGGTAACGTCAGAGCCGGAAAGCCGGGTGAATTTCTGAAGCGTCTGGTCATTATCAAAAAGGGATGACTGCGCCATCAAAGGACGCGTGGCCACGAATGCCAGAACCTGCGGCAGGTGGGAGACATAGGCGTAGATCATGTCGTGCAGATGCGGGGGCATGCCCTCAAGGCGCGCGCCCATAGCCTGCCAGAATGTGGTGATCTGTTGCAGCACATGGCTTTTCTGGGAGGGATCATCTGGTGTTACGATGATGCGTTTTTTATCAAACAAATTGGCCCTGCCAGCGCTAACGCCGGACTGTTCGCTGCCTGCAATCGGATGTGCGGGCAGGAAATCGACATTCTTCGGCAGGCAAGGCAATATGGAGTCAATGGCGAATTGTTTGACTGAGCAGGTATCCATTACAATAGCGCCGGGTTTAAGGCGCGGGGCAATTTCCAGAGCCACACTATGCAGGGTGGAAGGTGGCGTGGCGATAATCACCAGATCGCTATCAGCAACGGCTGCGGCGGCATTTTGTGTGGCTGTATCGATGAAACCCTGCTTGCGTGCAAATGCCAGTGACACTTCATTAGGGTCGCAGGCAACGATGGTTTCAGCGAGTTTATATTCACGCGCTGCACGCGCAATGGAACTGCCAATCAGCCCAAGGCCGATAATGGTGATGCGTTCAAAAAGGAAGGAATTGAGCACTGATTTGCCTTATGACTTCATGAAGTCGGCAAGGATTTTTGCGACCGCGCGATTATCTTCTTCCAGGCCAATGGTGATGCGCAGGCAGTCCGGCAGGCCATAATTAGCCACTTCGCGCGGGATGTAGCCATGCTCCATCATGTACAGGTTGGCATTGGCAGCACTGTGCTTGCCGCCTGGAAACTTTACAAGAATGAAATTGCCAAGGCTTGGATAAACCTTAAGGCCCAGCCCGGACAGTTCGCTTGAAAGCCATGGCAGCCATTTGGAATTAAACTCGCGTGCTTTCTGTGTAAAGGCGGTGTCACGCGCGGCAGCAGCGCCCGCATTGATAGCGGCGGCAGATACGTTGAACGGGCCGCGGATACGGTTCAGCACATCTATGATATGGGCGGGGGCGTATGCCCAGCCAAGGCGCAGCGCGGATAAGCCATAAATTTTGGAGAAGGTGCGAAGCATCACCACGTTGTCAAACTGATCGACCAGTTCACGGCCATCGCTGTAATCATGATGCTCAGGGTATTCAGCATATGCGCCGTCAATTACCAGCAATACATGCGATGGCAGGCCAGCATGCAGGCGGACCAGTTCAGCTTTCGTGATATAGCTGCCTGTAGGATTATTCGGGTTTGCCACGAACACCATTTTAGTGCGTGGGGTCAATGCTTTAAGCAGGTTGTCTACATCGGTGGTGAGATTGGTTTCAGGCGCGGTGACCGGCGTTGCGCCAAAGCTTTGCGCATAGATTTTATACATCAGGAAGCCGTGCTCGGGGTAGAGCACTTCATCGCCCGCACCTGCATAGGCGTGAATCAGCAGGCCGATCAGTTCATCAGAGCCAGAGCCGCATACCAGGCGTTCTGCAGGTAAGCCAAATACGCCAGAGAGTGCTTCGCGCAAGAGCGCGGCATTACCGTCAGGATAGCGGTGCAGGCTTTTTCCGGTCTCGTTATAAGCTGCAATAGCAGCAGGGCTCGCGCCAAGCGGGCTTTCGTTGGAAGAAAGTTTGACCACGGGTTTGCCGGAAGCTGATTTTGATTTGCCCCCTACATAAGGTGCAATATCAAGAATTCCCGGCTTGGGGGTAGGGAGGGCGTTTGAGGCCATGATGTTATTTCTTGCTGTTTCCTGCGGCATGTAAGGTCGGCTTGATTTCGACGTTGGACATCATGATCGGGGTAGCATACGAACCCAGATAGTGAGCGTTATACACTACAGATGAACCAAGGGCGGACAGCAGTGATTTCATACCTGGATGGTCGGCGTTGATAAAGCCCTTCACTTCAATCAGGTGATGACGAATGGATGGAAGGATATTGGCAACCTGAATCCAGCTGGCTTCCAGCTTTGCAGTTGAAAACGCTGTCTGCAGGCGATTCGCGCTTACGTTGAAGTCGGTTTCCAGAACGATCAGCGAGGTGTCATCCCCGGTAGGTTCAGGGGCGATGCAGGCTACCGCCAGCGCAGGGGTTACGTCTTTGCCCAGGCCATCGGGATGGATAAATGGAATGCAGGCAAATATCTGCGGTTTGTCCTTGCTGGCTTCCATAAGGCTTGTCCACCAGTAATCGGAGTCGGATGAGCGAGGCGAGGGCACAATACCAACGGTGGCCTTGCCATCCATAATGTCGCCAATGACGCGTTTGATTTGTGGCTGTTTGCTTGTGGGTGTGGAGGCGCCGAAGTATTCGCGTCCAAGCCAGTAAAAATCGTTATTGCCGTCTGCTGAATATACAGAAAGACGCAGCTGTGATTCCACCGAGGTCGAAGCGCCGATGATAATGCGCCACATGGCGCCTGCTGCAGATCGGAAGAGCACAC
>JAGVKI010000213.1 GCA_020050695.1 Alphaproteobacteria bacterium
ATTTGCTGCTGTAGCAGGCATTGTGGGTGTAGCGCTGATGGTAAAGGAAGATGAACCAACCAGTAAGACGGTTGCCGAAATTGCCAGGGGCGAAGAAGGCCAGGCCAATGTACGCAAGCTGGTGTCCACGCTGGATGATATGTTCAGGCCGGTAGAGATCGCCATGCAGGAAACCAGTTCCCGCTCGTATTGAAAAGATTAGCCAAAAAGATTAGCCAAAAAGATTAGGGGGAGCCGGTTGCCCGGTTGTTCCCCCCTCTCCCTTTTCTTGATGAATGTTGTGTTGGCTATTTGGTGCCGAAGATCAGGTGATCATCATAAGCACGCCCCTGGATCTGGCCATACTGCTGCAATTGCTGCCGCAGAAAGGTAAGATCACCATGGGTAGTGCCGGTGATGATGTCATCTTTACCTTCGGGCCGAAAAAGCCCATCGTACAGATGGCGCTCAATAACACGGAATGAAAAACGACCCCGTTGCTGGTCAAACTGGTAGGTTCCAGAAATGCCAGCGTCCGGGAATCCCTCTTCACTGAGCCCTCCCTTACCGGTTTGAGCGTTGATGTAACGCCCAACCTCGGTAATGGTCAGCGTGCCGTACACTTCCTTGCCGTCATTGGTAACCCATTTGCACTTCCAGCTATCGCCGATGGCGATGCTGGAGGTTCGCTGCATGTTCCAGATCATCAGATAAGGGACATAGAGCGGCACCATCATGTAGAGCGAAAGGATAGCAAGTCCGTTCAGGAAAAATGTGCGGTGTGTCCTGATGCTTGCTTTGTCCTGGTACAGGTACCAGTGCATGACAACGATCAAAACCGTTCCGATCACGCCGATCAAGACGCACGAAGGAATCAACATTGTAAGGTTCCAAAGCGGAGACCTACGAAAAGACGGCAGCAGGCCAGATGGCCGCGTTCACCGTAAACATGTACCGGGGGTACAGAGGTTTGAACCTTAATTTTAGCAGTAAATCGCTTAAAGGGGTGTTAATTTTTATTAACTATTAAGTGGCTGATATGTGAGGGGAAATGGGGCGAGAGACGGGGCTCGAACCCGCGACCTTCGGAATCACAATCCGACGCTCTAACCAACTGAGCTACACCCGCCATAAAGCCTGTAACAATAGGCAGGCCATAGGAATTACGAATTTATGCCCCTAAAGTCAACAGATGATTTATATTAATTCCAGGTATTGGTGCCCTTGAAATGTTCGCTTAAGTGCTTGGCAACATTAGGGGAAACGAATGTGGAGATGTCCCCGCCGAGCCTTGCGATCTGCTTTACAAAGCGTGATGAGATAAAGTGGGTATCTTCAGAAGCAGTGAGAAAAACCGTCTCAATATCGTGTTTAAGGCGTGAATTCATGCAAGCCATCTGGAATTCATACTCGAAGTCCGATACGGCCCGCAGGCCCCTGATAACGACCTTGGCGCCCGATTCCTCAGCAAAATTGACCAGTAGGCCGGAAAACTGCCTTACCTCTACGCGTTTTGCATCGGCACCGAAGGTGGCAATATCGGCTTCTACCAGCTTACTGCGCATCTGCATGTCGAAAATGGGGGCTTTGCCGGTATCCTGGGCCACACCGATAATCAGGCGGTCTACTACGCGCAGTGCGCGGCGGATAATATCCAGATGCCCGACCGTGATGGGGTCAAACGTGCCAGGATAGATACCAATGCGTTCTTTAAGCGCAGCCATAACGATTAAACTTCACCCGCTTCGGCAATACCGGTTTCGCCAGCACTGGTTTCAATGCCCTCTACGCCTTCGCCTTCAATGATCTCTTCCTCACCTTCCGGTACAGGCACGACGGATACTACCTTCTCGCCTTTGCCGGTCTTAAGGATGGTAACGCCCTGTGTGTTGCGGCCTGCAATACGAATATCGTCCAGCGGGCAGCGGATAACCGTGCCACGGTCGGTCAGCAGCATTACCTGGCCGGTATGTGCCACAGGCTGGCTGGCAACTACCTTGCCGTTACGTTCACTGGTGATGATGTTCACAATGCCTGAACCGCCACGGCCTACCGTGCGGTACTCAAACGCGGACGAACGCTTGCCGTAGCCATTTTCCGTAATGGTAAGGATAAACTGCTCAGCCGCAGCCAGTTCTTCAAAGCGCTCTGGGGTCAGTGCTACTTCTGCTACGTTGCCCTCTTCGCTATCGGCACTGATTTCTTCACCATCAGCACCACCTTCCAGCCTGCGTTTTGCGGCGGCCATTTTCAGGTAGCTGTAACGCTCTTCCACGGTGGTTGCGATACCATTAATGATGCTCATGGATACTACGCCATCGCCCCCATTTTTTCCCACTTGGGCCAGCTTCATGCCGCGTACACCGTCTGATGTGCGGGACTTGAATACGCGCACATCATTTACCGGGAAGCGGATACATTTGCCGCTGCGCGATGCGAGCAATACATGGTCGTTTTCTGAGCATACGCGCACGTCAACCAGCTTGTCGTCATCTTCCAGGCGAATAGCGATTTTACCGTTGGAGCGAATGTCATGGAAGTCCGACAAATCGTTACGGCGCACATTGCCCTTTGCGGTTGCAAAGAAAATATGCATCGAATCCCATAAGGTTTCGTCTTCCGGCAGTGGCATGAAGGTCGTGATCGTCTCGCCAGGTTCCAGCGGGAAGATATTGACCAGTGCCTTGCCGCGTGTATTGGCAGCGCCAAGCGGCAGCCTGTATACTTTCAGTTTATATACCTGGCCTGTGCTGGAGAAGAACAGTACCGGCGTATGGGTATTAACTACGAGCAGTTCGCTGGTGATGTCCTCATCGCGTACATCCATACCCGACTTGCCCTTGCCACCACGCTTTTGGGCGCGGTAGGAGGAAAGCGCAGTACGTTTGATGTAGCCGTTGGAGGTAACGGTCAGCACCATGTCCTCTTTCTGGATCAGGTCTTCAATGTCAGCTTCGAACTCGGACAGTTCAATGGTGGTGCGGCGCGGGGTAGCGAACTGCTCTTTTACAGCCACCAGTTCGGCGCGCAGGATGCCATAAAGCTTTTCACGGTTACCCAAAATAGCCAGATACTCTGCAATCTCAGCGGCAAGTTCATTCATTTCGCCGTCGATTTTTTCACGCTCAAGACCCGTCAGGCGCTGCAGACGCAGTTCTAAAATGGCGCGAGCCTGCGCTTCGGTGAACTTAATGCGGCCATTATTGACAATGTTACCGGAGTCATCCACCAGGTTAAGCAGCGAAATGACGTCACCAGCCGCCCAGTCGCGGCGCATCAGTTCTTCACGGGCGATGTTCGGATCAGCGGATGCTTTAATGACGGCGATCACTTCATCGATATTGGCAACGGCAATAGCAAGGCCGATGAGCAGATGCGCGCGGTCACGTGCCTTGCCCAGCAGGAATGCGGTGCGGCGGGTGATAACTTCTTCACGGAAAGTGATAAAGGACGTGATGACATGTTTGATGTTCATCAGCGCCGGGCGGCCATTATCCAATGCCAGCATGTTCACACCAAAACTTGTCTGAAGCGGAGTCATTGCGTATAGCTGGTTCAGCACGATGTCGGCATGTGCGTCTTTTTTCACTTCAACGACTACGCGCACACCCTGTTTGTCGGATTCGTCGCGCAGGTCGGAAATGCCTTCGATTTTCTTTTCGCGTACCAGTTCGGCCATACGCTCAATCATGCGTGACTTATTCACCTGGTATGGAATTTCATTGATGATGATTGCCCAACGGCCCGGACGGATTTCTTCGATTTCCGTTTTACCGCGCATGATTACGGAGCCACGGCCTGTTTCCAGCGCAGAGCGGCAGCCAGCACGGCCAAGGATAAGGCCGCCGGTTGGGAAATCGGGACCCGGAATGACTTCCATCATTTCCTCGATGGTTACATTCGGGTTATCGAGATACAAGCAGCATGCGTCGATTACTTCACCGAGGTTATGCGGCGGAATATTGGTTGCCATACCTACCGCGATACCACCCGCACCATTGACGAGGATGTTCGGGAAAGCAGCAGGAAGCACGGTTGGTTCTTTTTCAGAACCGTCATAGTTTTCCTGGAAGGTTACAGTGCCTTTATCAATATCATTGAGAAGCGCATGCGCAGCTTTTGACAGGCGTGATTCGGTGTAACGCATAGCAGCCGCGGCATCACCGTCCATCGAACCGAAGTTACCCTGGCCATCAACCAGTTCCAGGCGCATCGAAAATGGCTGGGCCATACGTACCAACGCATCGTAAATAGCCGAGTCACCATGCGGATGGAATTTACCCATCACGTCACCGACGATACGTGCTGATTTTTTGTAAGGTTTA
>JAGVKI010000015.1 GCA_020050695.1 Alphaproteobacteria bacterium
ATGCACTGGTCATACGCAGGCAGCGGCAGGCTTTTAGAAAGCAGCGCTTCGCATTCTTTTTCCGCGTCCTGGAAATGGCGCAGCAATTGTTCGGTATCCGCATATTCGAGGTTGTACGCAGAAAATTCACGCTCGTTCTGCAGGAACACATCGCCGTATTTCACGCCATGGCCGTTGAAGTCGAGATCATACACGTTTTCCTTGCCCTGGATATACATGGCAAGGCGCTCAAGCCCGTAGGTGATTTCGCCGGAAACCGGTTTGCATTCAATGCCGCCGACCTGCTGGAAATAAGTAAACTGGGTGACTTCCATGCCATCGCACCATACTTCCCAGCCAAGGCCCCACGCACCTAAGGTAGGGGATTCCCAGTCGTCTTCGACAAAGCGAATGTCATGCTTTGCCGGATCGATGCCAAGCATTTTCAGGCTTTCTAAATACAGTTCCTGAATATTGTCCGGCGATGGTTTCAATATCACCTGATACTGGTAGTAATGCTGCAGGCGGTTAGGGTTTTCGCCGTAACGGCCATCTTTGGGGCGGCGTGATGGCTGCACATAAGCGGCTTTCCATTCCTTGGGGCCAAGTGCGCCAAGACAGGTCGCCGGGTGGAATGTACCCGCGCCCACTTCCATATCGTATGGTTGTAAAATGACGCAGCCTTGATTTGCCCAAAACTGGTGCAGATTCAGTATCAATTGCTGGAATGGTAATGGTGCGTTTGCCATGGTCCTGCGTAAATGCCCGCGTAAATGATAGTTAAATGTGGGCGCATCCTAGCGATTTTGCTGGCAGTTTCAAGTAATAAGCGGCGCATAAGTCCCATGTTTTTCAGGCATAAGAAAAAGCGCGCAACGCCTTACCTGTGCGCTGTAGTGAAGTATACCGGCATACCCAAGCGGGGTAGGGTAAAATAACAATATATTTCAGCTGATTGCAGGCTAAAGGCCGCGTACGCCGGCAGATTCCGTGCCTGCAAAGCGGTTCCAGCGTTCCTTGGATTCACGCTTTCTGCCATCCAGGCGGTTACGGATGGTGGCCGTTTTTTCGCTCCAGATGGGGGCTTCGTCATCATTTTTGACCATGCCTTCCTTGTCACGGCGTGGCTTGCGCTCTTCTTCCAGTGCTTCAACGCGTTCTTCATCCACGCGGCGCAGGCGCACGAGTTCGAACAGCTGCTGGTGGTAGCGGTTTTTCTTATTCTGAAGTTTTTTCTTTTCTTTTTTAGAAAGATGCGCCGTGGTCATGGTGCTACTTGGCGTCTCCTTCCGATGAGGGATCCTCATGGATTGCCTTGCGGCGCAGGAGGTTTTCACGCAGCGCACGTGCCAGGCGTTGCTGCTTATCGGTCTGTTTTTTAGGGGATTTATTCACCGATAGGTTGTGGTCTTGCGGCTGTGAATTAGAGTTGGCGGTCATAGTATTAACAGGTCCTGCGGAATTTTTTTGGTGAATAATTAAGGCTAATTGTGCAGAAAACTACATAAATGCGCAATTCTTTATTTAGTTGGGCCAGTGATTCTGAGGGTTTGACGCAAAAACGCAATCAACGCTTGCCATAGGCAAATAGCTGTGGCATTTTCCGCCCTCGCTTCTCGGATTTAGAGACGCTGAATGAAATGGATACGCTGCTGTAGCTCAGTGGTAGAGCACGTCATTGGTAATGACGGGGTCGGGTTTTCGATTAACCTCAGCAGCACCATTTTCCTTTTTGAACAATTGGTTGCCTATAAATTTCCCAAGGGCTGAATGCCTTAAGGGGCAATAAAGCTACGCCTTTTGCCAAATGCGCGGTTTTTTTGTTTAGGTAAAAATTATGTTTAACTTAGGCCATACTCAATAAGCCCTTCCCATAAACACATAATTAAGTACTGAACTGTTATAATCATCTGTTATGATGATACAAATGACGTGAGTACTGAGTACATGGCGTGGAATTTTGATAAGATCACTGGCGGCAAGTCGTCCGATAAGCAGAAGCAGGATGAGAAAGACAAATCCGCTGCGCCTGAAGAGCTATCCTCTGAAGTGTTACCCGAAGAAATAACAGACGATGCGGATACCGAATGGGAAGACAGCGGCACCGGTGGTGACCCCGGCCCGATGGATGACCGTGACGAACGAACGCAGGAGGCGGAAGAGGCCGATCAGCTGGCAGAGCCTGAAGAAGACGAGGAGTTTGACGAGTCTCTTGAGGAAGAAGCCGAAATAGAAGCCCGTGAAGAGCAGCGGCAACAAGCGGAGCAGGACCGCCTGGAAGATGACAGGGAACAGGCTGCGGTAGCAAATAGAAATGCAGAGCAGGAACGGGACGCGCAGTCGCAGGCGCAAGAGAAGCCCAAAACCCTCGATACGCAGGAGATGAACTCCCAGACACCCGATGAACCGGGCCGCGAAACCAAGCCGCAGGCCAAGGAGAATACCCCGCAGGAGCAAACGCAGGGCCAACAGGAGGGGCAGTCTCAGGAGCAGGTGCAGGGCAAGGAACAACAGCAGAATCAAGAGCAGACGCAGGGTAAAGAGCAGCGCAGCGACGTTAACAAAGAACAGAAGGTCAATAAGCCGGGCAAGGAAGAAAAGGAGGGGATGTCGCGTGACAAATCCGCCAAGGACAAATCCGCAAAACCTGCCAAAGCGATGAAGGCTCCCAAAGCAAAAGCAGCGAAAGCGGGGCTTGCGCCCGAGGTTGCACAGCAACCAGAAGTAGCGTTCCAGCCGCAGCGTGAACCGGAAAGGGAGCGCTCGTTAGAGCCGATCAAGCAGGTTGAGCAGGCTGCAGCGCGCGAGGCGCCGGTAAAAGTCCAGTCCGGTCACATCATGCACGAAGTTAATGTACTGCGCGAGATTACCGAACCGTCCCGTGGCGGAGAGGGCGCCAAGGGCAAAAAGCCTAAGGATCCCAAGGATGCTGATAAGGATAAAAAGCCCAAAGACCCCAATAAGGAGGCTAATAAGGCCCGTTCACATGGAAAAGTGAAAACCGGTGGCATGGGCGGCAAGAAGAATCAGGAAGCGGCGGAGGCCGTTATAGCGGCCAATTCTCAGGAGGCTGCGGCAAAGCTGGAAGAAAACGCGCAGGCGAATGCTCCGAAACAATATCCTACCGCTACCGTTGAGAACGGGACCTTGCTTAGTCCGCTACAGGTGGGTACGGTTCAGCAGCAAAAAGGCGTTGAGGGAGGGCGTTCGTAATGCCGCATGAATTTGATAATTTCGGCAACCTGGTTCCACCTAGCGAAGAACAGCTGGCAGCAGCCGATGAGGAAACGGAAATCATCGTGCTTGATCAGGGGGTGCTTGAGGATGAAACGCCCTATTGGGCTTACTTGTCCATTAAGCCAAGCCGTTATGCTGAGTTTATCCAGAAAACCTCACAGCAGATCCCCATAGACCTGGAAGAATACGGTGAAATTCTAAATCAGGGATATGAAGAGGAGGTGCCGTACTGGGCTATCGAAGAAATGCAAAGTCAGTACCAGTTCGATGATAATTATATCGATCAGCTTACCAATCGCCTGATGGCGCTGCAAAAGACGTTCATGCAGCAAAACGAACTTAAGCGCATCTACGCTATCGTTGCACATATGAAAAAGACGCAGCAGCAGCTTGCCGAAAAACAGCAGGCAGTGAAGGGCAACGCAACGCAAAGTAAGATTCCACAGAAAACAGTCGCGCAGCATAAAAATCCCAAGCGCAAATAAACCCCGGCGGGATTCTTTGGCCAGGATTCTTTAGGCCAGGATTCTTTAGGCCAGTATTCTTTAGGCCGGTATTCTTAGTCCGGCATTTCAAATACTATATCATGCAGAATAAGGCGGCAAATGCGCGATGCACTACAGGTGCGGAACCAGGCTTTGGTTCTCTGTTGCAAGCTTTTCCGTGAAGCTGCCGTGCGCCGCTTTGG
>JAGVKI010000184.1 GCA_020050695.1 Alphaproteobacteria bacterium
CATATAGATGGAGGCGTGCTGGTTACGCTGCGCCTGCCACTGGAAAAGCTGCGTGTATGAAGAGCCTGCTGGTCATTGATGATGATGTGACATTCTGCAACGTGCTGGCCGATGTGATACGCCCGCATGGTTTTGAGGTGCGTGTTGCCCATGATGGTGCCAGCGCACTTAGCTTTGCTGACGCCTTTGATCCTGAATATGTGCTGCTGGATCTGAACCTCTCGGGAGAGTCCGGCCTTGGTTTGATACCCAGGCTACTTGCCATTGAGCCGTATGCCCGCATTGTGGTGCTTACCGGCTATGCCACCATTGCAACCGCAGTGGAAGCCATCAAGCTGGGTGCGGTGCATTATCTTGCAAAACCGGTGGATGCAGCTGCCGTCATGGAAGCCTTTGAACGCACCGAGGGTAACCCGGATGTGCCTATTGCCGTGGAGACACCGTCACTTCCGCGACTGGAATGGGAGCATATCCATACTGTGCTTAAGCGCAATGGCGGTAATGTTTCGGCCACGGCCCGCGAACTTGGGATGCATCGGCGTACGCTTCAGCGCAAGCTCGATAAGAATCCTGCTTTCTAGCGTGTAAATAAGGCGATCAGGATAATAATCGGAAGAGGGATGCCCAAAAGCCATAACAATAATCCACCACCTAGACGCATATACAATCTCCATAAGTTTGAATGAATAACATTCTCAGGATATGCATATGCTCATTGATATGCGATGTGCTTGAGGGATATATCCTGTAAAATTCATGTAAAGGGCGGCCGTTTAATGAAAGGGTACTTATCCATGCCCAGTGATGCGCGGCCCTGGTAATATGGGCAACAGGTGTGAATCTGTTGTGATTATAGCGATTTTGTTTATGCTGCCATAAACCTGCACACCCCGTATAAAAATGCACACATTAAACAGATATACGTACATTCTGGCTGTATGCCTGTCCGCTTTGGCGGGATGTGTCGATGCTATCGGCTTTCTTCATCTGGGCGGGTATTTTATTTCCTTCATGAGCGGTAACTCCACGCGCTTTGCCGTCAATCTGGCAGATGGACATATGCCAGCTATCCTGTTGCTTGGAAAAATCCTCGCCTTGTTTGTCGCAGGCACCATGCTTGGCGTATTGGTGCGGCATTTTTCAAAACCGTACCTGTCGGGCATGGTTGCTGTGCTGGTATGTGTAACGGCTCTGCTTGCCGCTGCTGCCTTCAGCCATCGGGCCGGGCTGGATATGCTGGCGATTGCATGCATGACGCTGGCGATGGGCGCTGAAAATGCTGTTCTCCAGCGCAACGGGGATGTCGTGATCGGGCTTACCTACATGACGGGCACGCTGGTCAAGATAGGCCAGCGCCTTGCGGATGTACTGCTTGGCGGCGCCAGGTTCGCATGGCTTCCCTATGTCATATTATGGCTGGGATTGTTGCTGGGCGGCATCACCGGCACAGTGCTGTTTTCACTGTTTGGCCTGCAAAGTATCTGGATTGCAGTGCTGTGGTCGGCAAGCCTTACGCTAGCCGCTATCCTGCTCCAGCATCGGCTCGCCGTTTAATCTGCGGCGAATTTCTCTGATGCGGAATGTTATTGGTGCACCAGAACGGAATAACCTCGAACCGGATTGGTGAGTTTATTATATGGATTAATTCTTATCATTCAAAACGTTTTGCATAAATAAATACGGTCATGACCTGGAGGTAAATTGTTCATTCGGCCAAATTCTTTGTAGCCATGCTTCGCGTAAAAGTTAGGTGCTTGGAAACTATAGGTATCTAAAAATACTCCTATGCAACCGCGCTCTTTAGCAATTTGTTCGGCCTGAGAAAGCAGGTTTGAGCCGTAATCTTGTTTTCTAAACTCTTCCGCTATCCATAGCCAATCCACGAACAGCCAGTTGAAAAAACTTCTGCCTTTGAGACCTGCCTTGATATTACCTACATCATCACGGCCGACTAACCATAATGATTGCGGATTATGCGGACCTGCCTTTGAAGTGTTATAAGCCACCAATCCATCTTCGATGGCTTTGATAGTGTTAGCATCAGGATTTGTTTCTTGGATAAATTTTAGTGTCATGGCTAGAACCGTTTATCTTTTTGTATTTGTTTAATTGTACGACTCTAGCGTTAAAATGGGTGGAGTCAAACTTCTGAAAACTAGAACCGCCGCCACTCTTTAGCTGACGCGGACTTGAACCGAAAAACTTCGGACTGTTCCGAAGTGGTGCCCGCGGCCAGCACCCATATAGTGTTTATATTCAATGTTTTGTGGAATTTTTGTCGTAATTTCGTCGTAGTAGATAATTATTCTACCAATGCTCCCAGCTCTGCTCGTCTTTGCACGTTTTCATATACTCTTTGATGGGTACCTTCCCAGCAATGAAGAGCCCTAAGATTACGCGTTACATCATCCCATGATGTTGTTTCAGCTTGTTCTTTTTCAAATCGGGCGTAATAAAATAATGAAGATGCTATGGCATAAATAATGGCAGCATCTACAAAATAAGTTTCAATATTTGTTGCTGTTACGATGTGTATATAATTATTTGCGCCATTACGATCAGATATAGAACGCAATCGAGCTCCTTGAATTTGAATTTTTTGGAGTATCTTGGCGATTAACATTGCAATGTCTTCACGCTTTGTTGCTTCAATGAAGGATTGAAGACTTATAATGATTTCGTTTGGAACAGGTGGAATTGTGATGTTTCTAGCATCCCTTGGGATTGCTTCATCCTGCTTACTGTTATAGAGAGTGTGCAGTATGCCTGAGATTTGTTCTACATAGTCAATAATTGCGCTTAATGTTAGGGGTAGGAGAGACCTCGCAGCCATCTCCTTTGTGCGCCAGCGTTCATATTCATGGCGTTCAGTAACTGCTATTTGTTTGTTGACTAATGACCAGCCCCATATAGCTGCACCAAGGGCGAGCAAACCGGCAATAAGTGTTTGCCAGCTGTTAAGAAAAGATGTGCTACTAGTAACTACAGTAGTAATTGAGTCTATCTCCCATAGGCTCCAAATAAAGGCAAACAAACCTAAACAAAGTGATAGCGTTGAGAGTAACATACACACCCTCATTAATCGTAAGTAGCGGGTGGTTTTTTTTATTCTCTTATCTCGTTCACTGCCTGACGCGCAGGGTGCTTTGGTATCCCATTTTTTATATTCATGCTTAGAAAAAGCACCGACTATAGCAGACGCAAGACTTAGGGCAGACAAGGACAATAATGTTTTTGTTACTGTGAGGCCTGATATTTCACTAATTTTATCGAATTGACTAATAGCACCTGCAATTACAGCAGCAGAAACTGCCTGTAATAAACCCAACAAAAACTTTTCATTTTCGAAAAGCACATCACGATTTTGTTTATGTAATTCTTGGCTCATAAATTTATACAATATCCTATAACTTGAATTGCTGTCTTATACAGCTCTACAGCTTTTTATGTGTAAAGAGATTGTTGCTATTTAGTTAATACAACATTCGCAGAAATGCTCATAATTCCTGAGTGGTTCTGTCGTAAATCCATCGTAATTTTGTCGTAAATCGAGCAATAGCAGAAAGCTAAGTATTTGGCGAATCGCCATTTCTCAATAGGTTAGGTGCCTTGCCGGCCGCAATAACATATTGATTTATCTTGATAATTTGATGTTGGTGCCCGCGGCCGGACTCGAACCGGCACAGTGTAATACACCGAGGGATTTTAAGTCCCTTGCGTCTACCATTCCGCCACGCGGGCACACGTAAAGCGTCAGCGCTTGGATATATCAGGCCTTAAGGGCAAAGTTCCAGTGGTTTTTTAAAGAAAATGGCGGTTAGGAGCGCCACTGGCCGGGGGTATAGCGCTGCGCGCCTTGCTCGGCGATGTAATCGCTGAAGGACTGGCCGGGTTTTTTGCCCATTTCCTGTTGCGGTGGGTTCATGACCATGCCTGCGATGATGCGGCAGGTGTCCTTGAAGCTTTCGGCATTATGCGACTCGCGCGGGTTGTGGCTGATCGGGTCATCCTGCTTGATAAACAGCATCACACTCGGCACGCCGCTATTGGCAAACTGTACGGTGTCATGACCTGCGCCGCTGGTGATAACACCTGCCTTGGTGCCCTGCATCTGCGCTACCCAGCGTGAATGTTCAATGAGGTTTTCATCCATTTTAGCGGGCTTGCTGATAATTGCCTTGGGCAGCTTGATAAGCAGGTTGCCGCTGGGGTTCTCGTCCTGTATCTGCTGCGCCTTTTCGCGCATGAAATGCGCAAATTCCTGCAGCAGGCCTTCTTCCGCCGAGCGAATCTCACATGAGAATTTCACATGGTCGGCAATGGTGGTAGGGGATGTGTTGCTGCCGCTGACGACTGCCGGGGTATAGACTACATCATGGCCCTGGGCTTTTTTCTGGCGGAACCAGGTTTCAGCGCTATGCATAAGTTCAACATAGGCGCGCACCGCATCGGCGCGGTCTTCGTCAAATGTTGCGCCCGAATGGCCCGCTTCACCTTTGATTTCTGCATTGAGAAAACGGGTGTTGCCGCGAATGGCTTTGACCACGCCGACGTCAATCTCCTGACGCGCGCAGTAATTGCCCTGCTCGATATGTGCTTCCACCAGAAACCCGATCAGGTTTTTTGCGTTGTCACCTGTAGGAAACAGGGTGGGGGAGGCATCGAGCTTTTCTGCCAGCGTTGCAATGGGAATACCGAGTTCTTCCATGTGGGACAGCACGCTGTGGCCGCTTTTGCGGTTTTTCAGCGGTGCAAGTTCTGCGGTCTTT
This sequence comes from Alphaproteobacteria bacterium, assembly GCA_020050695.1. GTDB lineage: Bacteria > Pseudomonadota > Alphaproteobacteria > Rickettsiales > SXRF01 > JAGVKI01. The sequence continues at coordinate 4,770 of JAGVKI010000184.1, forward strand.
ATTTTTCCTGTAGCTGCCTTTGCACCAATCGAAACGGTGCCGTTTACACAGCTTTCTTCCGAGCGGGTAATCATGAGGCAGGTGTCGTGTTCCGGTTCTATGCCTGCTTTGGCAAAACCAGACAGCACGGCAAGGCCTGCAACCACACCGTCGCGGCCATCATGTGCGCCGCCTTTTTCTACGGTGTCGAGATGCGATACGATGACATCGGTCTTGGCATTTTTATTCTTACCGCGCTTGATGAGGTACATGTTGCCAGCAAGATCGGAGAATGCTTCCAGGCCAACCTTGGTCGCTTCCTTTACCACGATGTCTATGGCGTGCTGTTCTTCGCCGGTATAGCCGTAAGCATGCATGCCCTTACTGTCGGGTGCATCACTCCAATGAGCGGCTTTGAGTTCGCTATGGACGCGATCAGCCAGTTCGAAATCAGGTTCAGGGGCGGATTTATAGATTTTTGGCATGCAGATTCAGTAGTTTGCGATAATGATTAACAATCATAAACGATTGTATCGGTTCGCGCCAATACTATAATATATTGATTAATAATGCTTTAAGCAGCAATATCGTCTTCGATGACCTCAGGGGTCAGGGAAAGCAGCATGCTACGAATCTGCCCGTATACCTTATCGAGCTGCGCCTGATCTGTACCGCGGACAACCAGGCTGGTGCCGAGTTTGTTCTGGCGCATGAAGGGGTAACTGCCAATATCAATATCGCCTGTGGTATTTTGTATGGCGGTCAGCTGCTCGGCGAGTACGCCCTCGGTTACATAGGCAGCAATGCTGCGCGACAGGATTTTAGCGCCGCCCTTTAGTTCATGTTTGATGCCTGCAAACATTGCCTGCAAAATGCTCGGTACGCCAGCCATCACATAGACATTTTCCAGTTTGAAACCGGGAGCAGCGCTCACCGGATTCATAATCAGCGATGCACCGGCAGGGATGTCTGCCATTTTCAGGCGTGCAGCATTTAAATTTTCTTTGCCGTAATGCGCGGTCAGGATGGTTTCCGCCTGGGGGCTCCGCTGCACTGCAACATTAAATGCTGCAGCAATGCATTCGGTGGTGATGTCGTCATGCGTAGGGCCAATGCCGCCGCTGGTAAACACATAGCTGTATTTGCTGCGCATTTCATTGACGGTATCAATGATCACCTGCTTGTTGTCAGGTATAACGCGCGCCTCGCGCAGCGGCACGCCGAGTTCGCCTAATTCTTTGGCAATCCACGCTAAATTCTTGTCCTGCGTGCGGCCTGAGAGTATTTCATTGCCGATAACAATCATACACGCGGTAGGTGTAGCGGATTCTTGCACTTGCATAAGACTGGCCTCCTGATAAAACCTATTCTAGTATATACACATACTCAAAAAACAATACAAAGTTAAAGGAACTTCTTTTGCTCGAAGATACGCGTCCGATTATGCTGCACCAGCCTGCCGATTATGATGGCATGCGCAAGGCAGGAAGGCTTGCCGCTGAAGTACTTGATATGATTGCCCAGCATGTGCAGCCAGGTGTCACTACCGGTGAACTGAACGACATTTGCC
>JAGVKI010000001.1 GCA_020050695.1 Alphaproteobacteria bacterium
AAATTTAGGCATATTTTATAGGCAAAAATAGATAAAACACTGTAATAAATGAATAATTCAATTGGCACGTTTCTTGTACTTAGTAAGGCGGTTTATTTGATTACTTAGCGAGAAAAGCGATGTCACTGCACCGAGTCCTGATTCCTCTGATGCTACTGTTGGTACTGGCCAACTGCGCTGGTGCACCCAACCCAGTCTGGCAGGATATGAACTATCATATGAACACCACAGGCAAAGTAAGCCCAATGGGCCCAAGCGCCGGTATATTCTAATATTTTGTGGAAATTGCGCTTAAATAACAGCATTTAATCAATCCATACATTCGTAATAATTGTCTGGTATAGTTATGGAATGAAGCCAGATTTCAGAAGTTATTTTGACTCATATCAGAAACGCTCCCCCGTATGGGCTGAACGCGTACGCAAAAAACAAAGCGACGTTCCTGGCTTTGATGCTGAAACGATAAAAAAATCCGGCCTTGTGGAAGTAACCCCGGAAAATCACCCTAAAATATATCAAGCATTAAAAGAAGAATGCGAATTTCGCGGCGTTGAAATGCCTGCCTGTTATGTTGATCATGACCGCAGAGTAACACTGGGAGCAGCCATACCGGAAGAATACACGCTCATAATTGACGAGCGATCCAATAGAATATTTACCCAAAAAGAAATGCGCGCCCTGGTGGCCCACGAACTAAAGCATTTATACCAGGCTAAAAAAGAAACGGCGCAGGAATCCCTGGAAGCCGAGTATGACAGTGACCGTGCCGCTGTTAGTTCAACCGATTACAAAACCATCAGGTCTTATGTGGACAAAGCCATTCATATGATGATCGACGAAAAAGTACCGATTTCCATCCTTCGCAAATTCATGCACGGAATACATGATGCATTTCCAGGCCTAATAGCCGAAAATTTTATGATTCCAACCAGCCGAAGCCACCCCTCTCCCGCCAGCCGCATGAGCGCTATGCGTTCACATGCGGATAAGGTGCAGGCACATCCTGAGAATGATCTTCCAAACGGAAGGTAAAGAATTGGTGGAGGATAGCGGACAGAGTTCGAACTATTTGGACAATTTTCGGGAGGCGTTTGATGAGTTGGAACGCTGGCGGAGTATGACTTACAACGATAGTGCGATGTTCAGAAGGAGGAGTTCTAGCAAGTCCAGTAGGGTTGCGCCTTAGGCCTACTATCCAAATTTAGGTGTATTGATAACTTGGGCAATTCGGCTATGGTATAAAAAATCTAATCGTTTGCGGGTGTACGGCATGAATCATAAAGAGAAATTTGAGATTGCTTTAAAGGAGTTTGTTACGACCCTGCAAGGTAGAATCAGCTGTGGAGATGGTCAATGGACAGTAAAGGGATTCATTGATGTATTCAAAAATGTCTACACCATCTCAGCAGACACAAAAATTGTTTCTAAGGTTCTGGAAATTCACATCTTCCCTGAGATAATGCGTTTCGCAAAAGAAAATGGCTATAAGGTCGTTTTACCTGACCATCAGAACTATTACCCGGACATTTCATTTATTAAAGATGGTGATGAAAGTGTGCGGTTTGCAGTCGATTTCAAAACCACTTATCGAAACGCAGCGAAACCTCATTTGTGTAATGGTTTCACTTTAGGATCTCACGGTAAATATTTTGAAGACAGACAGAGCAAGAAAAATATCCAGTTTCCATACGCAACATATGCAGGACATTTCTGTCTTGGCATAATCTATGACAGAGTGAATCCGCATGATATTGATGAAACGCGCATCTACGGTATCGATAAACTGAACGCTATCATATCCGTTGTAGGAAATTTCCAATTCTTTGTTGCTGAGAAATGGAAAATCGCCAGCGACAAAAGTGGCAGCGGCAATACTGCCAATATTGGCAGTATTAAAAACATCAACGCTATCATTAATGGTGGAGGCATGTTCTCACGCCTCGGTGAAAATTGGTTTGATGAATATTGGATGAATTATATGAAAATCACCATCCCAAGCGATAAAGGTGGTTCAAAAAAAATCGGCAATCTAAAGGATTTCGTAGAATATAAAGGCGGCAATGTTTCTCTCGTTGTACTGAAGAACAATGGAGAATCAGATGAGTGACCATGTAAAGGTGATGGTGCCGCCTATAAAATCGCAGGGTATTAAAACAAAGCTTGTGCCTTGGATTAGAAGCCTTGTGCCTGACCAATTGGATGGGCAGTGGATTGAGCCGTTCATGGGCACAGGAGTTGTTGCTTTTAATATCGCGCCTAAACGCGCTTTATTATGCGATACTAATCCTCATTTGATAAATTTTTATAGCACTATTCAGTCTGGGAAAATTACTCCGGCACTCACGAAAGAATTCCTAATCGAGGAAGGCAACAGCCTGCTAGCTAAAGGCGAGGATCATTATTACGCTATTAGAGATAGATTTAACCTGCATCACGATCCTCTAGATTTTCTATTTCTCAATCGTGCCGGCTTCAATGGAATGATTCGATTCAATCGCAAAGGGGGATTCAATATCCCGTTCTGCCGTAAGCCTAATCGCTTTGCTCAGGCATATGTAACTAAAATTGTGAATCAGTTGTCTTCGATTTCAAAGTTACTGCAGACAAAAGATTTTACCTTCAAGTGCCAGTCATTTGAGAAAACAATCCAGCAAGCAACTGCTGATGATATTATCTACTGTGACCCACCATACATTGGGCGCCATGTAGATTATTTTAATGGCTGGGATGGAAGCCATGAGCACGATTTATTTAAGGCACTGGATGAAGCCCCTTGCCAGTTCATTTTATCCACCTGGCATCATAATGATTTTCGAGCCAACGAATACATACCAATGTTGTGGGACAAGTATCATGTGCTTACGAAAGAGCATTTCTATCACGTTGGGGGAAGCGAAGAAAATCGCAACCCTATGGTTGAGGCCATCATAACAAACTGTCATCCTATTACAGTCGCTTCTCAACCAGCGAGCAGAACTCAGCTTATGTTTCCTGAGTTGCATACGGCCTAATCTCACAAGAATCGTCCAAAACCCGCATTCCGAATAACACTGATAAACGCTACCCAACCGGACTTGCTAGAACTTTCGTTCGGACTGCCGAAACGCCGCTCTAGCTCTAGCGTTTCACATTTTTAGTGCTGTCACACTCGTAACGCTGACGGAACAATTTAGAACTATCGGAATGTGGCGCCAAGGCGCTGATTTCTGCGATTTTTAGGGGGCTAAAAGAATTGGTGGGCGGTAATGGACTCGAACCATCGACCTCCACGATGTCAACGTGGCGCTCTAACCAGCTGAGCTAACCGCCCGATACCTATGAACCTTAAGGCTGGTTGCCCTTAAGGGACGCCATTGATAACAGCAAAACCCGGCGTTAGGCAAGTGGAAAGCTGGGCACACCCCCTACCCCTCATAAAACGAAGCCCCGGCAGCTGTTTGAGCGGCCGGGGCTAGTATTAATGCGTAGTATTGGCTGGTTTAAACGGCCTGAGCCATTGGTGCAGCGGCAAAAAGGCTGCCAAACATCTGCATTTCATTATTGATCTTACGCTGCATATCCATCGGGATATGCTGGGTGCTCAGGTCAACGTCCAGCATGGCTGCTGCCTTATCGAACACTTCCATATGAATGTTGAATTCGCGGGCGCATGCTTCTTTTACGGTTTTAAGCGCCCACGCCATCTCGTCGATACGTGCAGCGCCGCTATCCATGTAACGCAGCTGGCGCAGCAATGTCTTGGCTTCACGCAGTTCAGCGTGATTGCGCTTGGACGTCATACCGCCGGAAATCTTGAAAATCAGCTTATCTACGACCTGATTGATAACAGAACCATAGGTTTTGCTAAGGGCGTTGAGTTGCTGCGGTGCAATATAATTATTATTGTTTATCATTTTATCCCCCGTTTTTTTGGCTGTAAGCGATAATACTGTTACCACAAAAATGGCTAAAATACTAGTGCTTCACTGAGTTTTTTCGCATTGTGGTGAAATTCGTGTGTAAACCATTTATTTACGTAATTTATTCCGGTTCCAATACAGTGCCCAGAATTCATAGCACAGAATTCTTACCTATTTCTTACTGCTTCCATAAAAAAGTGATATGGATTTGTCAGGATCCCTAAAAAATCAAGTTTCCCTTGCATGTTAGCGGTCTGTCACGTAGTTAAATTTTGCATATTTCTACGATGTGCCCGTAGCTCAGCTGGATAGAGCATCAGCCTTCTAAGCTGAGGGTCGTGGGTTCGAATCCCGCCGGGCACGCCATTTCCCTTTCCTTCCTGCCATAGATAGCAGGAGCGCCGAGGCCGGTTAGGCTTATGCCTGCTGACCAGCAACCATTGGAGTTGGCACGGGAGACTGGACATTCGTAGGGATCTGGATGATTTCTGCATTGTAGAATGCATTGCGCCAGCGCACCATTACACCTGCCAGCATATCTTCCATTGCCGCCCTCACACCAATGAATTTCACCAGCGCATACGTCAGGAACGCAACATTGACCATGGTAAAGAAAAACTGTGCCCAGTGTTGCTGTGCCATTTGCTGCATTGCCATTACCGCATAGCTGACAGGCATCATCACAGCAATAAGGCTATAAAATGCTGGCGCCGCCGTCCTGCCCGTAATTTTAGGGGTACGGCCAAACGGAATCTTTTTACCGGTAATGATCTGCTGGATGGACTTGAGCACACCGCCAATCACAATCGGAAGCAGCATCAGGTTCATCGCGCAGATACGAAGCGCATCGGATGCATGATAGCCAGAGTTGCGCAGGTCACGGATGTGCAGAACCAAAAATGGTGCAATCGAAAGCGGCAGCCAAACGGTCGAAAACACATCGCCAAACGGATAAAGCATCAGGATCAGTGCGGCAATGCAGCCCGTGGTGGTCGATGCCAGGTAATGGAAACGCATGAACATTTCTTTAGCCAGTGCAAGATTCTTTGGAGCGCGGATTGCGTAGTTAAACAGCTTCGGCAAAATCAGCAGGCCACCATTAGACCAGCGACGGCGCTGGATAAGCAGTGAGCCGTAATCAGGCGGGGTAGCGCTGAAGGTCATGCGCTCTGGGTAGTTGTACAAGCGCCAGCCTTTATGCACCAGGTCGATGGTGGATTCAGTATCTTCAATAACCGTGCGGTCCTGAATATAGATATAGACCGGGTGACCGTTTTCCATGCGCAGTTCTTTGATTTCTTCCAACGCAGTGCGGCGAAGCATCGCGTTAGCGCCAACCCAGAAGCTGCCACCCCAGTAGGTGTAACCCTGGTGGGTGCGGAACTGAATATCGATGCATGCGGCAGCGGTGCTCTCGAGGCTTTTCGGGCAGCCCTGGAAAGACGAGCATGGGGACTGAACCACTGCCAGCCTGTCATTTTCCGGCCTTTCCATAAGGTCAATAAGACGCAGCGCATAATCGCAGGTCATCAGGCTGTCCGAGTCAATCGTGTTTACGTAATCAGCGCTTGGAATCGTAAAATCGGCAGCTTCCGGCTTTACTTCATAGAGATGCCATGTGCCATCTTCCATGGAGACTTCTTTGAATGACTTGCCAATCAGCCCCATATAGCTGTTCAGGTTCATCGCCTTGTTAGCTTCATGTGAAAGATTGCTGTATTTTTTGCGCTCAAAGCTGGTGAAGTTTACGGTAAACAGACCAACCAGACGCGCATACTGGCGCTCAATATACGCAGCACCCGGCATGGAGTCATTAGCGAGCATTTCGCTGAGTTCAGCTGCGCGCGCCCTGTGCTGGCTGGCAGGAACATGCAGGATGGTTTCAACAAAGAAACGGTCGGCATAATGCAGCGACGCCAGATCCTGGTTGCCCATGAAATTCGAAGCAACACGATCAAGCCATGAAGCAACATTTTCATAATGTGCGGACAGTGCCATCAGTTCGTTTGCCTGATTCAGCTTGCCACCCGCAAGACGCGCCTTAAAGCCAGCCAGTTCCGCAGTGTATTCTGCTTTAGGTATATCAAACTGGGCCTGCAATTCCTGCGGAATCAGGCGCGTATCTTCAAGACGAACACGGTCAGGAAGCGCAGTCGCGTAATACGGATCATCGATCAGCAGCACTACGTTTTTGCTGGGATATTCAGCCAGTGCAGCCGAAATCATGGTCTGCCAGTTTACTTTGCGTTCTTCTTTGTAGGAAGGAATCAGCACCGTCAGCGCAGGCGCTTTGCCAAGATAACGCTGCTCAAGTACATCGCGGCTTGCATGGTTATAACCGTCACGGCGCTTATAAAAGCCCAGCAGGCATACCTGATAAAGAATATTGCCGTAAGCAACGAAGAATATGGCGGTCGTAAACAGCAGCACCTCAACCAGCATGCGGGTGTTGTTGCTGATATAGGCTTTGTAAGCACCCATCGCGAGGTCATGGAACAAACCGGCAAAGATAAGCAGCGAAAATGCGAGGCAGATGCTTACAAAACGCGCTTCGCGCTTATTATTTTTAACCTTATCCATAAACAGTGCCGGCCTTTGCAAAATATTGATTCTACGTACAATGCCCGTGGTTTTTGTGCGGGGCACCATACTTCTAGAATCTATGCATTTGCCCTGGGATTGCAAATTAAGTTTATGTAATCTAGGAGTAATAAAGGCCCTTCAGGCAGCATTCTCCAATTAGCATATTTATTGTAAAACAGCCACTTACAAAAGCGCATGCAGCAAACGCAAGGCACACACCCGTAATTTGGCGGGTTTGGCTAGAAAAACAGCGCTTTTGAAGAAGGGTTATTTGGCTAGGCGAATGCTGCCAAATATTCCGTCGGTTTCATCGTTAGGGCCTGCGGCAAAATAAAGCGCGTCTTTATCGCCAAGGCTTACGCCGTTGCCAAATACCAGGCCCCAGATTTTATCAATCAGCAGGTATTCTCCGCCTTTGCCGCGCATTACATCTACGAAGCTGCGCGTCTTTGGATCAAAGGCTGCAATGGTGCCGTCACCAAAATTGCTTACCAGCAGCATGCCAGAGAGCTTACCAAAATTATCCGGAGCATAGGCAAGGCCCCATGGTGCATTGAGTTTGCCGCCGTCATTCCATACAGCTACCAGGTCGCCGTCTTCGTCGAATTCGGCGAGCCTGCCAAAGCCAGCGCCTTCACTGTCTTCTTCTCCGGCAAATAGTTCACCTGCTTTGCAAACGCCCTTTGCCACCTCGTCCTTGGGACATGCGCGCGTTTTTGCATAGGCGACATAAAGATGTGTTTTGCCGTTAGGTGACGTCAGCGCCTGAATATTAAACGGTGCATATTCACCTGCATCCACCACGCCGTTTTTATTCTCGTCAAATGGCATATCGAAACGAATATCCATTGGCTTGAATTTACCATCGAATACTTTGATACCTGGCTTTGCGCCAAAATCTGCAGCATAGAGGCGTGAGTAATCATTGTTGATTGCAAGACCAAAGAACTGCGCACCTTCTGCTGACTGGTCGATAACGGCATTAGCAACGCCGGAACGATCAAAACTACCATCTGCTTTTTTGCGTTCAGTCCACGCAGATATAATGCCGCCATCACTGGCAAAAATAAACTTAGATGGCGCGGTGATTGGTTCCAAGCCTTCTATTTCCTGTGTAATCACAAAATCCGTCTTGCTGTCTACAAACACAACACCCGTTGCAAAATGCCCCTTGCCGCCAACAGGAAGTTTTACATATTTAAGCGCATCCACATGCAGCTTTTGCATTTTAGGATCAGCAGATGCATGCACATCGCCCACATATTCAAAGCTGATGTCATCACCTGTCACCCAGAAATGCCCGCCTGCCCCCGCCGGACGAATGGCAACGCCCCACGCATTGATCAGCTTTTTATCTACCGCATCCGCCTTAAATGATTTTTTATTGGCTACCAGTGTATGGATTTCATAGCCACGCTGCGCGGCATGCGCGTTATGAAAAAACAGGCCTGAACAAAGCATTAATGCCAGCGCAATCAATGTGGTGGTTTTTTTCATGGGGCTATGTTTCCAGTGTGAGGTTTCTTACCCTCTCCTATTAGTGATAATGATTCACAGCCGCAAGATTTTATTTCCCTAAGGAAAATCAATATATTTACAA
>JAGVKI010000229.1 GCA_020050695.1 Alphaproteobacteria bacterium
CTCTTCCGATCTAAGCCCGCAAGGATGGCCAGATATGATTGCGGCTCTCAAAGCCTTTTTCACCACCAATGCCCTGCTTGTGGCCGGGTGGTGCATAGCCGTGTTATCCGCCCTCGGCATCCTGCTGGCCGCGCGTCGTGCCGGTAGGAATGCCGAACGGGTGGATGCACTCGAAAAGCAATCGGAAAACGTGAGCAAATCCCATGAAGTTCAAGATAAGAACCGCCGCACTCTTGCTGATGGCGATGCTGCTGAGCGCCTGCGCGATGACTGGTCGCGTGACTGATAGCTTCTGCGCCATCGGCAGACCCATCTATATCAGCAAACAGGATGTGCTAACCGATGGCACGGCGCGGCAAATCTTTGACCATAACGAGGTAGGAAAATCCCTCTGCAGGTGGTGAATGGGGGTTATGATTTCACCTGTTGTTGAAATTTGAGTAGGCGCAGGCCGTTGAATACAACAATGAGGCTTGCACCCATATCAGCAAAAACCGCCATCCATAGCGTCGCAAGGCCAGCAAAATTCAGTGCCAGGAAAACGGCTTTAATGCCGATAGAAAGGCTTATGTTCTGTTTTAGTATTGTGCTGGTCTTGCGACTCAGATTCATAAACAATGGAATCCGTCGCAAATCATCTTCCATCAACGCAACATCGGCGGTTTCTAATGCAGTGTCCGTACCCGCTGCCCCCATCGCAAAGCCGATAGATGCCCGCGCTAGAGCAGGCGCATCATTTACCCCATCCCCCACCATACCGACGACATCATAATTTTTCCTTAGCTCCTCCATCGCTTTTAACTTGTCTTCGGGGAGCATATTTCCACGCACATCTTCAATACCGACATGCGTGGCAATGGCTTGAGCCGTGGTGCTGTTATCACCCGTTAGCATCACACAATGCACGCCGAGTTGTTGCAATGATTTCACGGCTTCCACACTGGTAGTGCGCACCGTATCTGCTACGGCAAATACGCATAAAGCTTGCTGCTCGGTTGCCAGCACTACCGCTGTCTTTCCTTCGGACTCAAGCGGCAGTAATTCGGATTCCACATGTTCACCGCACACGCCAAGCTCCTCAGCCAGCCGGTGATTTCCCAAATAATAGCGCGTACCGTCGATGACCCCATTCACACCACGACCCGTCATCGCCTCAAAATTGGAAACGGTTAGCGGTCGTGAAAGTGCTGCTTTCGTGACGATAGCGTGAGCAACGGGATGTTCCGAAAGAGCATTGAGGCTGGCAGCGATTTCCAGTGCCTTTTCTGCCGTGAGCGTGCTGATGGTGCGGATGTCTGTAAGAACGGGCTTACCATGTGTGAGCGTGCCGGTTTTATCAAGCGCCAGTGCTTTGAGCTTGCGGCCTTCCTCTAAATAGACCCCGCCTTTAATGAGTATGCCGCGTCGGGCTGCCGCTGCCAGCCCGCTGACTACGGTTACAGGCGTAGAAATGACCAACGCACAGGGGCAGGCAATGACCAGCGTTACAAGCGCACGGTAGAGCCATGGCATGAACTCTGCCCCGAAAAAGAGTGGCGGCACTGTAGCGATAAGCGCCGCCAGCAAGACGATAACGGGGGTATAGTAACGTGCGAATTGATCGACAAAACGCTGGGTAGGCGCTCGCTCGCTTTGGGCTTCCTGCACAGAACGAATAATGCGTGCTAGCGTTGTATTTCCCTGATTTGCAGTAACCGTAAAAATAAAGCTTCCGCGTTCGTTGAGCGTGCCAGCGAAGACCGCATCACCCGGATTTTTTTCTACCGGCATACTCTCGCCGGTGATCGGAGCCTGATTGATAGTCGATTGCCCCTCGATGATCTTACCATCCAGCGGAATACGTTCGCCGGGCTTCACTTTGATAGTTGCATTGAGCGGGACTTCGCTGGCAGCGACCTCTTGCCAGCTACCATCGGGTTGTTGAACCAATGCCATTTCGGGTGCCATTTCCATCAAATCACGGATGGCATTTCGGGCGCGATCGAGCGAGTACGCCTCGATCATTTCCGCTACCGCAAACAAGAACGCCACCATTGCCGCTTCCGGCCATTCCCCAATTATCATTGCTCCTGTTACCGCTATGACCATCAAGAAGTTGATGTTCATGGTGAAGGTTTTTAGCGCAATCCATCCTTTTTTTGCAGTCTGCATGCCACCAGTGAGGATAGCCAATATCGAAAGCGCAATAACTTGTAGCGACCCTTCCTCTGCTCCCATCCAACCGCTGATTTCGGCGGCAAAGGCGGCCACACCTGAAATGGCAACAAGCCACTTCGCCATACGACTTACCGTGGCATCTTTTCCGTTTTCATGGTCATGCTCGCATGATTTGCAGTCTGCACCTTCCTTACGTTCTGGTTCCATGCCAAGCGTTTCCAGCGCCGCAACAATGGGCTGGTCATCTTCCAGTTCATGGCGTACGGTCAGTTCGCGCTGCATCAGGTTAAAACGCAGTTCGTGGATGCCGGACATCGGCTCCAGCTTATTGCGGATAAGTCGTTCCTCGGTCGGGCAATCCATCTTCTGAATGCGATAGACGGAATCTTTTGCCGGTACGTTGCTGTTGGCGCTCATAAAATCTTCCTTTAATAATCAGTAATTCCATCTGTCTTGGTTCAGAAGGATAGATATAATTACGTCCCACATTTTAGTGATGTGATTTTGTAATCTTCAACAATGAAATAAAATGTCTGTTGAATGGGGCTTCCAGAGAATGTCCCTGCAACAGAAACTATTGCTGTAGCCTCATTATCTGTAAAAGAAATATTTAACACGGTATGACATGCGTTGTACTGCTTGTTGGCATTTTCCAGCCAGTGGCGGATATTATCCGGGCCACGGTATTCCGCCCCTTCATAATAAACGACCGCAGCCTCAGAAAAATGTTCCAAAATAGCATCTACATTATGCGTATTAATGGTTTGAAAAAACTGTTTCAGAAAGAGTTTATGCTGCATAGCGTACCCTCGTCATCGCCCAGACACGAAGCTTCTATCTGTTAAAATCTTATGCCGTTTTAGGGTGCTGATTCCTGCCGCAGTAATCCCGACCAAAGCCATCGTGGAAACTAAGAAAGTAATGTGCAGCCAATGTCCTGCTAAACTCGCACCCCAATGCTCGTAAAGCTCAACAAGGCATAGCGTGACCGCAGTGGAAGCGAACGTGGAGTAATCTTTCAGGAAAACACGCCGCCAGTTGAAATACATGCCTGCGCGGGCCTGCTTGAATTGAGCAATACGCGGAATCCAACGCGGCACATCCTTGCAGTAATCTGCATACGCATCACCAAACTTGTTCTGCAGGTAGTTTTCTTCCGCATAGATGATGCACTGGTAAATAAATAGATACAGGCCAATACCCAACACAATGACGAGTGGATCTCCGTGCATAAAGAATACCCCGGCATAAATAAGCATATTGCCGAGATAGAGGGGGTTTCTGCACAATGAGAACATGCCTTGCGTTACAAGGTTCTCTGCATAAACCTTCTTATTCAGTCCGCCGCGCTTGATGTAAGCAAAGCCAATGACAACGCCGCGCACAGCTAGGCCAGCAAGGGCCAAGCCAATGCCGATTATTTCTTTGATGTTAGGAAGTTCGCTATTGCCAAACAGCTCTGCCGGAGGGATAGCGATGGCAAATATCGCGAGGATGATAAAAGGAAAAAGTTTGTTGCGATAACGGAAAAGGAAATTGCCGATCTGAATCATGGATTTTTTCATTGCACACCTACTTTACAGCGATAATTCCGCAGAAATTATACCAGCGAAAGAAAACCTCGGTGCTGCGGAACCCGGTATCTTTAAGTAATTGGATATTTTCTTCCAAACGGTAGGGAATCAGCACGTTTTCTAAAGCTTCGCGCTTTTTAGCGATTTCAGTTTCCGAATAACCGTTACGCTTTTTGAATGCGTAATAATGCTCGATGTAAAGCCGGTTAAAAATGGCCTCTTCACAGGTCAATTTCTCTATTAGCAGGATGCATCCCTGATGCTGTAAGCCGTTGTAGATAGATTTCATGACGCGCCCACGGTGCAGCGGGCGCACAAATTGCAGGGTTAGCAACATGGTAACAACGCTGGCATTCTCGATGGAGAAATGCCCGTTTAAATCCGCTTCCTGCAATTCGACTTTTCTGCGGCACTGCGCTGCATCGAGTTTAACTCTGGCTTTCGCCAGCATTTCGGGGGCATTATCAACACCGATAAACTGCACCTCTGGTGCGATCAACTCGTCGAGCGCCAGTAATGTTGTCGCCGTAGAACAACCAATGTCGTATAGGTTGGTTCCGGGCTTTGCGAAATCGCTGGCAAGCTCGCAAACTTGGCGCTGCATTTCTTCATAATAAGGAACAGACCTGCTCACCATGTCATCGAAAACATCGGCAACGGTGGCATTGAAAGAAAAGTCTGCTACGGGCTTGGATTTCTCACTAAAGACAGCGTCTTTTTGTTCCCGGCTTAGTTTGAGGGTCGGGGTATTATTCATAAGGCCTCTGGGTTCCTGTTTATTTTTTCGTTATTATTGCGTTTCTTTTTTCGTGCGATTTAGACTCCTACTTGTTTTAATTTACCGGCAAGCCCAGCACCATTTTGTAACGCTTATCGACACTCTCATGCAGATTGAGCGCCAGCTGGTGATCGAATGATGTCGTGGAAAGGTGCATCATTTCTTCTTCTAACGTCACGTTATTGCCGTTGGGCTTGGTTTCGTATGTGTCTTGGCGCGGCTTCACCGCATAGTACGGTGCAGTCAAATTGCTGGTCGTGGCTAAATGCGCTGCATTTGTGCGCGACATGCGTAGGCGCTGATTTTCTTCCAGCATTTGATTGAAATCCGGCGCCTGCAAGTCTTTCGCTTTAAAGCCGGGGGTATCGACGTTGGCGATATTCTGTGCAAGCACCGACACGCGCTGAGAACTATAGCGCATCTTTTGGTCAATCATTTCTGTTAAGACAGACTCAAGAAACCCCATGCCATTACTCCTTCGATAAAGGCATCACCTTGCTCATTTTTTTAGAAACAGCGGCGGATTGCTCTTGAAACAACTTGCAGTATTCCGCGACATGCTCCTGTAGCTGTGCGGTGAGTTTGCGACTTGTATCAACGCAATTCTCAATGGATTGCTGGGTGATTTTTTGATGCAGATCAAAAGCAGCGTTCACCGTGCGGCATTGCGCCGTTTCCTGAGGAATCGTGATAATCTGAGAGAAAGAACGACTGCCACTATCATTCAGGCCTGAGGATATGGCACACAAGGTGCGTACCGTTCCGCCGTAATAATCGGTGGCAGCTTGTACCGCTTCGCTATGCAATTCGATAGTGGTTGCCATTAGTTGATTGCAGAGGTCGAGGGGATTCTGAAAAGTGCCTAATTTTTCTGACTGGCGTTTCCCTTTATTGGTTCCGCCAGCATGCGAGAAAGAATTTTCTGTCGCTGTCTTTTTTACGGGCTGATTCATGATTCGATTCTCCTTTTAAAGATTAATGGGAAATGGCCGCTGGTGCTCAGTGAACACCAGCGACAAAACGCTCTAATGCTTCGTAGGATGGGAGGGTGCCGGCTCTTTTGCAGGTTGATACCCGGCCACATTGCTCACGTTACCTGAAAAATATTCAGCATTGCGCTGCCCCATACGATGATGCGGGCTGCTCGGTTCAGATGGCGCAGCAGATGCCGCCCAAGTAACCGAGGCATGCTGGATGCCGTTTTGTTTAAAATAAGCCGCATTGCGCTCTGCGAGGCGTTGTTGGCCCAAAGAATTACCGGCAAATGCTTGCGAGCCGAATAATAGGGATGCTACACTAACTATAGCCATTAGCTTAAAAGTGGATTTCATCAGATTTCTCCTTTGGTTGGTGGTTACATTCCCAGCATTTGCTAGGTTTTGGGGTTGCGGCGGGAAGCTAGTCGCCAAACTTGTTACTTCCCGCCGCAACTATGCCTAAAAGCATGAGGCCTTTAGGCATATTGCTTACCGACTTGGGGCTTGCTCCTTGGGCTTTTCTTCCTTTTCCTTGGTGTCGTCGTGGTGATCGTCGCCCTCTTGATGGCCAGTATGCTTGCCGTCGTCCTTGTGGGCATGATCGCCTTCTTTATGCTCATGCTTCGCTGCTTTTTTAGCATCCGTAGCTTTCGGCGTTTCTGCAAATGCCGCCGTGCCGGAAGCCAGCACCAGCGCGAGGGCCGATGCGGTCAACATGGTTTTAAAATTTTTCATTCTCTTCTCCTTTATGGGTTGGGTTAAAATTACAGTTCTTCCTTGGCCAATACGTCGCGGGCTAGGTTGAACCGTTTGTAAATGGCGGGCAGCACCAGCAGCGTCAGAACGGTTGCTGTGATGAGTCCACCGATAACGACCGTTGCCAAAGGTTTTTGAACCTCTGCGCCTGCGCCGCTGGCAATCGCCATCGGTACGAAGCCAAGGCTTGCCACCAGCGCGGTCATTAACACGGGACGGAAGCGGGATAGTGCCCCATCCACAATAGCGCGGTGCGATTCAAGCCCCTCACGCACCAACTGGTTAATGCGCGTAATCATCACGAGGCCGTTAAGCACGGCCACACCGGAAAGTGCAATCAGACCTACTGCCGCCGAGATCGAGAACGGCATGCCACGAAGCCATAGCGTGATAATACCACCGGTCAGCGCCAGCGGTACGCCGGAGAATACCAGCAATGCTTGCTTGACCGAGCCGAGCGCCGTAAACAGGAGCAGGAAAATCATGAAGAAGCAGGCTGGCACAACCACGGCCAAGCGTGCTTTTGCTTCTTGCAGGTTTTTAAATTGCCCGCCCCATTCCAGCCAATATCCGGCAGGTAATTTTACCTGTGTATCAATAGCGGCTTGGGCATCCTTTACGAACGAACCAATATCCCGACCACGCACGTTGGATTGTACTACGACGCGGCGCTTACCGTTTTCGCGGCTGATCTGGTTCGGGCCATCGGTGATTTCCAGTTTCGCCACCTGTTTTAAGGGAATATAAACTGGACGACTGTCCGGCAGCCCACTTTGGGCGGTGGTGTCGTTATCGGCGGGCAATAGAATTGGCAAATTCTGCAGTACATTCAGATTTTGCCGCATCTTATCTGGCAGGCGCACCACGATGTCGAATCGCCTGTCACCTTGGAACACCAAACCAGCTTCGCGGCCACCAACGGCAATAGATAGAACGTCGAGCACGTCGGCCACATTCAGGCCATACCGCGCAATCGCATCCTTATCGAGCTTCACCTCAAGCATCGGCAGGCCGGAGGTTTGTTCCATCTTCACGTCTGCCGCGCCATCAATGCCCTTCAATACCTGCACCAGTTCTGCGGCCGTCTTTTCCATGGCCGGAAAATCATCGCCATAGACTTTCACGGCAACATCAGAACGCACACCCGAGATAAGCTCGTTAAAGCGCATTTGGATGGGCTGGGTGAACTCATAATTATTCCCAGGAACATCCGATACAGCTTCCGTGATTTTCTCGATGATTTCCGACTTGCTGATACTGGGATCAGGCCATTCTTCTTTATCTTTAAGAATAATAAAGGTGTCGGATACGTTCGGCGGCATCGGGTCGGCAGCCATTTCTGCTGTCCCCGTTTTCGCATAAGCAAACGCCACTTCTGGCACCGTGCTTACAGCTTTTTCCACCGCAAATTGCATATCCTGTGACTGCGTAATGCCGGTGCTTGGGATACGCATGGCGTGCATGGCAATGTCTTTTTCATCAAGGGTTGGGATGAATTCCTGCCCCATGGTTGAAAATAGCACCAATGAGAAAGCAAAGCCCGCTGTTGCGATAGCAATGACTTTCATTGGTGCGTTTAGCGCATAGTTAAGCGCAGGCGCGTACCAACCTTTCGTTTTATGGATGACACGGCTTTCCTTTTCTTCCACCTTGCCAGTCACAAAAATGGCAAGCATGGCAGGCACAAAGGTCAGTGACAGCACAAATGCAGCGGCAAGTGCGAAGATAACCGTCAGGGCCATCGGCTCGAACATTTTGCCTTCCACGCCAGTAAAGGTCAGAAGCGGGATATACACCATAATGATGATCGCCTGACCGAACACGGAGGGCTGGATCATTTCCCGGCTGGCTACCATGACCTCATGCAAACGCTCTTTCACCGTCAGCATCCGGCCTTCTTGATGTTGGCGATGCGCGAGCCTGCTCAAGCAGTTTTCAGTGATAATCACCGCGCCATCGACAATCAGACCGAAATCGAGTGCGCCAAGGCTCATCAGGTTGCCACTGATGCCTGCGCGTATCATTCCCATACTGGTCATGAGCATGGAAAGCGGAATCACCAACGCCGTGATGAGTGCCGCACGGAAATTACCAAGCAGCGCAAAGAGAATCACGATGACGAGCAGCGCACCTTCGGCAAGATTCTTTTGTACCGTGCTAATGGTGCGATCGACCAGCTTGGTACGGTTAAGAACCGTTTTTGCCTTAATGCCTTCCGGCAAAGACTTGTTAATTTCGGTTATTTTCTGGTCAACGGCTTTGGATACGGTGCGGCTGTTCTCTCCGATCAGCATCAGCGCCGTGCCTACGACCACTTCTTCACCATTTTCGGAAGCCGAGCCGGTACGAAGCTCTTTGCCAATGCCCACAGAGGCAATATCTCGAAGGTAGATGACAAAGCCACCCCGATTCGCAATCACGATTTTGCCGATCTGGTCGGCATTTTCGATACGGCCATCTGAGCGCACCACATAGGCTTCACCGCGTCTTTCAATATAGCCCGCACCAATACTGATATTGTTGCGTTCCAACGCGTTCACCACATCGCCAAAGCTAAGGCCTAAAGCAACCAGTTTTTGCGGGTCAGGCTGAACGTGGTATTGTTTCACATAGCCGCCGATAGCATCCACACCGGCAACGCCTTTGACACCTTTCAGCTGCGGGCGGATAATCCAGTCCTGCACAGTGCGCAAGTAAGAGGCTTGCTCCAATTCATTGTTCAGGCGTTGCCCTTCGGGGGTAAGGTAACTGCCATCCGATTGCCAACCAGCATGGCCATTCTTGATTTCAGCACCTTTACCGCGTGGGTTGGCATATTCCACTGTCCACATGTAAATTTCGCCAAGGCCGGTAGAAATTGCGCCCATGCGGGGCTCTACACCATCTGGCAGGCTTTCCCGTGCTTCGGCAATGCGTTCATTGACCTGGGCGCGGGCGAAATAAATATCGACATTGTCATTAAATACGGCGGTGACTTGGCTAAACCCATTGCGCGAAATAGAGCGCGTATATTCCAACCCCGGAATGCCTGCGAGGGCGGTTTCAACCGGGAAGGTAACTTGCTTCTCCACCTCCATCGGGGAAAAAGCGGGAGCCACGGAATTGATCTGCACCTGATTATTCGTAATGTCGGGTACAGCATCAATCGGCAGGTTTTTAAGCGAGTAGACCCCAAACGCCGCAACTGCTGCCGTTAGCAGCGCTATTAAAAAGCGGTGGTGGAGGGAGAATTGTAAAATACGTTCGATCATAAAATGACTCACATTAGGGTAAGATGATCCATGCGGGTAACATCGCGGAAATACGCAATGCGCACAGCGTTTCAATGAGAAGAAGGGCGAGAATGAAGCCGCAGGCATCACGCATGGTCAGCAACACCATGCGCGGCTGGACAACCAGTTCGTGCGTTTGGTGCCAGAGCGATAGGTTTGGCATCCAGCGGGGAACCATGCGCAGGTAATTGCGGTAAGCATCCCCATAATGCCCCTGCAGGAACGCTTCTTCTTTCTGGATCGTCCAGTAATGGAGCACTAGGAATATGGTTGTGGCGACAGCTGCTACAATCATACTGCCTGTTTGCAGGCCTAGGCCTATCACAGCGAATAATGAGCCGATATAAAGCGGATTCCGGACAACAGAATATGGCCCATCAGTAAGCAGAACCGCGTTTTTGCGACCGCCCGAATATAGCGACGTGTAAACGCGAATTAATACGCCACTGAAAACCAGAAGATGGGCCAATATTTCCATCAACTCATGCCAGAACGTAAACTCCTGTGTTACTGGGGCAATGAAAAGCAGCGTCGGCGCACCCAAGAGCATCAGGAAGCGCACAATTCTCATGCGCTCTTTGAATAGCGGTGATCTATTTATCATGAATGGCTCCGTTCTAATGCGCATGCTCGGCACCTGCTTTGCCAATTTCGGCTTTCACCACAAAGCTATTGTTCGCAACGTAACGCTGACCGGTGACAAGACCGCTTTTGATCTCTGTCCATGTTTCATCGCTAGTGCCAAGCTCGACGGGTTGTGCCTTATAGGTGCCGCCGCTTTCCTGTATGAAAATGACGTCATTCCCTTCCAAGCGCTGAATGGCGTCGGTCTTGACTGCCACCGGCACTTCTTTTTCTTTAATCACCACATCGGCCCGGATATTCATGCCGGAACGCCAATGGTTATCTGGATTATCAATCACCGCACGCGCGACAAATGTTTGGCTTGAAGCCTCTGTGGTAGGCAGCACTACAGAAATGTCGGCCTGAGTGATAAGGTCATCATCAAGGCACTGAATATGAACCTTCTGGCCCGCTTTTATTTTTTCACCGTCCCTAGAAAAAACAAATAGCTCGGCCCACAATTTGCTCACATCCGCCACAACAAACAGGGGTGTTTCGCCAGCAACTTCCCCCACACTTGCATTGCGGTTAATGACCAGCCCAGCCACCGGCGACTTTACCGGATAGACCTGCAGGCTATCGTTACTCTCTACGGTTGCCAGCGTGTCATTGGCTTTGACCGTTTCGCCCGGCTCTTTCAAAACACTGCGAATTACGCCGGGGAAACGTGCCTTAACCTGTGCGGCGGTGTTCTGGTTTAAGGTAACACGGCCGGTGACGCTAATCGTTTCCTGTACCAGCGCAGAGCCAACTTCCAACACCTCAATGTTCATGTTTTTGACTGCATTTTCACTGATCTTGGTTTCCTCATGCCCGCCTTCTTCTTCGCCGGAGGCATTGCCAGTTTCAGATGTTCCTCCGTGGGCGTGCTCTTCTTTCTCACCATGGGCATGCTCATCGACATCGCCATGCCCATGTTCGCCACCTTCGGTATGATCCGGCTTGGCTTCATTCTCATGGCCATGTGCATCTGCATCGCTTTCGCTGTGCTTGGTGCTTTCTGTGTCACCCGAATTGCTCATGGCATAATAACCGCCACCAGCCAGAGCTAGTGCCAGAATTAATATGGTTAGGTTGCGTTTACTCAACATGGGGTTCTCCTGTTTCCTCTATCTCCGCAATGGAGCCATTTGCTGTAATGTCGCTCAGATGTGCCGCCGTAAGACGCTCCACTTGCGCCCTTGCAGTATGGAACACGCGGATGGCGTCGATTTGCTGCTGTTTCACCACGAACAAGCTGCGCTGTGCATCCAGCACCTCAAGATAGGGGAAACGACCGACTGCATACCCTTCGCGGGAAAGACGGAAGGCTTTATCCGCTGAGGGGAGGATTTCCGTTCTCAGCGTTTCTGCCTGCATGTAAGCATTTTGCATCTGTTCTTGTGCGCGCGTCAGTTCCGCACTGGTATTCAATGCAAACTGGCGGTTATCTAACTCCGTGCGGGTTACTTCGTTTCTTGCGCGTTCGATATTGCCCCGGTTCGCATTGAAGACGGGAATAGGAAGGGAAACGCCGATCATGAATGCTTGATCGCCGCTATCGCGAAAATCGCGTATCCCGACACTGACGCTGGGGTCTGGAATGGCATTGGCTTTTTCCAAATCAAGTCGGGCTTGCGATTGCTCCAAGCCACTTTCCAGCCTTACAAGGTCAGGGTTGTTTTTGAGTTTTTTCTCATTATCCGCCAATTTTTGTTCCCGGATTGCATAGAAGCCCGTGGTATCAAGTGGCAGGGTGAAGCTTTCTTCCCCCATCAATGCCGCCAATCGTTTGCGAGTAATATCACGTTCCCGGCTTGCCTTATCTAATGCAATGGTCGCCGTTGAGCGTTCTACTTCTGCACGGCTCTTTTGCACGAGTGGCGCAGCGGCAGCCCCCACGCGGATGCTCACGGATTTCAGAACATCTTCGGCCAACGCCTTTTGCTCTGTTGCAAGACGCACATTTTCTTCTGCTGAAACAACGTCAGCAAACGCGGTGGCTACATCCCGGATAATATCGAGCGCAGCGGATTGCTCGTCAAACGAGGCGATCTCCACGTCCTTACCAGCAATGTCTTTTTGTGCCGAGAGTTTGCCGCCAATCAGAAATTGCTGGGTAACGCCGTAATTTACTTCGGCTGAATTAAACCCTTTGTAGGAGCCGCTACCTGAAACATTCTCGGCCTGAACACCAATTTGAGGGTTGGCCCAAGCACCTGCTTGGCTTTGTGCGCCTTTAGCAGCGGCCACGCCGCTACCGAATGCTTTGAGCCTAGGGGACTGTATCAGGGCTTTTGCAATCGCTTGCTTCAAAGTAAAGCCAGTGGATGCGGCGGGTGCTTGGATAGCTACAGGGGGTTGGGATTCGATTTTCGTTTCTTGCTCCGCAAATGCTGGCACGCTGGTTAATACCGTGGCACAAAGCAGCCAAGCGGATAGCTTATATCGTGGGTACATAAAGTAATTCTCACACTTAATTCCTTGGTTAAAAAACCGACAAGGACGCGCAAAATCGGAGCGCCTGAATAGGCACCCGATCAGGCGCGAGCCTGATTTATGAAATTAAGCGTGTGAGGGTGGCTTGAGGGGTGGCTTGAGGGGTGGCCCGACCACTACGGATGCGATTGCATCATGCTCAAGAATGAAAGATGTGCGGTTAGCAGCATCAGGGGCGGATTTATTTATAGTCGAATCAGGAAGGGCCGAAACATGAGAGCAGCAATGATGTCCGCCTTTGGCCATTTTATCATTGTCCTGCTGCGTACCATCGGCCTTTTTCTTTACTTGCTCCGATGTCTGGCAGGTATCGCCTTCACATTTCACTTCAGCCGCATGCGCCATAGGCCCAGTAAGCAGCGAAAAAGCAACAAAGAGTGATACAAGGGTTTTTTTCATGCCGACCATAATAGTCAGCATTCTTTAATTTACAACTAAGTTTTTACTTAATGATCCATTTAACGCTCTAACGCAGGCCTACTGCCAACTATACAAATTTATGCTGATTGTCTTAATGTCCACAATAAAAACACCCAAAACTGCATTAGACGAAATCAACTTATGCGTGTATATTGCTTTCGCGGTGCATATTTAAGGTTGCATTTTTGCAACGCGGCATTTATAAGCATTGTTCCAGTAAAAAAGTGGTTCAAGAATTAAAAGGGGCGAGCTTGTGACATGGTTTTTACAGAGAAGTCTTATGACCGATTGGAGCATTTATGGAGGCGCTGGGGTTTAACACAGGATGATGCGTATTATGCCATCGAGAATGGCTTACTTCGCACCTGTGTCTGGCTACCACTCCGTTATGTAGAACGCGGCACTATCAAAGAAGGAAAATTCGTCTTCGAGCGTTGCGAATCCAAAGAGGGATTTATCGCAGTACGACCGGAAGATTTCCGACGCATATGCCGCACCGGGCGTGCAAAGCTACGTGAATTCTTTTCGCTCAGAGAGGAAAATTGTATCGTTCGTTTGGCCTATGAACCGCCACAGCCTGCGGTTATGGTAAGAATCAGTGATTTAGTGGTGTTGCAAGCAGACCGGGTACAATTTGAGCAAGCGTACAATCTTGGCCTGCAAAGTGATGCGCTGTTAATCCCGGCCAAGCACAGTGCGGAAGCTCAATTCAAATGCTCCAACGATTATCGACACGTCAATCTTAATGGCAATGAATACCATTTGGGTGATGTGCAGGCACGAGTGGTAGAACAATTACATGATGCGGCTCGCAGCCGTCAGCCGTGGGTGCATGGAAAGACGCTAATATATGAATCCGGTTCCCGCGCTTTACGGATGCGCGATATTTTTAAGCATAAGCAGGATTGGCGGCGGCTGATCGTATCCAATGACCGTGGTTATTATCGCCTGAACTTACCGTTAGAGGAGTTTCACGATCAGCCACCCGAAGGTGACATAGAAGCCCAGCACCATAAACAATCCGAAAAACAATTTTCCCGTCAATCTAGCTAATTTACGTCGCCATGGCGGGAACTGTTCCCAGTAACTTCGTTCATTCTCCTCTTCCAATTTGTTTTGGTAACGGTAGCCCATCAGCACCTCCTCACGCTTTGCATCAGGGCGAAAATCGCTTTCTGCTTTTCGGCTGGCAGAGCGCGAAAGTTTTCCAGCAGCTTTGCTTCCTGCTTGCTGATTAGGGGAACAGCAGTCGGCATGCTCCCATCCTCTTCGCTGGGCAGAAAATAGCTGAGTGGTAGTTGCAACACAGTGGCAAATTCCCATAATCGGGAAATCGCTATGCGATTGAAGCCACGTTCGTATTTCTGGACTTGCTGAAAAGTAACCGGGTGTTCAGCTTCTTCCCCCAGAGCTTGTTGGCTCATGTTACGAAGCGCACGCCCTTGGCGCAGGCGTCTACCTACTTGAACATCTATAGGATGGGGGCCGTTCTTTTTTGTTTGTGCCATATCACCTCGCTCCTGTGTCGGTAACGAGGGTTCCAGCGCCTATGGCGCCGGGAGGTTAGAAAGCCAAAAACCCGGCTGCGACCTATTTCCCGCGAGGGTATTATATTCAGCCGCCCTCCCGACATAAGGTCGTGGAGGGACATCTCGCGAATACGAGTCCTTCAGACGTATGGTTTTTAGGGTTTCTACACCCTGTCACACGTCGATCAGCATAAAGATTAACTGCAAAGATTCAATAGGCAGCTCCGCACGTCGCACAGATTCTTTCTGCTTTCTCAACGGGGCAGAACATGCGGCCCCCTCACAGCCCCACCCAAGCCCCCCTTAGCGCCCCACCCAAGGTCACGGACAAACGCATTATTTTGTGCATGTCGTCATTTCCGCATGGGTGGCGGCAATTTTAGCGCCCCCTCATAGCCCCATCCAAGCCCTCACCAAGCCCCACGACAGCCCCCCGTACCGTCACGCAGCCTGTGTCCGAACAGTTCAAACAACGGAGGCTGACATGACTGATTCCAAACCGATTTCCACCTTTGACGAAATCTGCCACCTGACCATCGAAACCATGCGGAAGATGGATATGCAGACGCTCTGGCAGCTGAAAAAACAGGCCGCCAAAGAACTCGACCGCGCCAAACTCACCAAAGGGTGCATCGACCTGGCACTGTCCCTCAAGCAAGAGGACGAAGACCGCGCCGCGCAAGCGGAGGACGACAACCAGCCAAGTTTGCTGGACTAAGCGGCAACCGGCGATGGAATGGTACAGGGTTTATCACGGTATGCCACACGATCCTAAACTCAAAGTGATCGCGCATCGAGCCAAGCAACCAATGGCGCATGTCGTCGCGGTGTGGACATGCCTGCTCGATGCAGCATCCCAGCACCGTGCGCGTGGCACCGTGGAGGTCGATGCCGAACAAATCGCCATCATGCAGGACATCGAAACCGAGGCGGTGCAGGCGATCATCGCCGCCATGTACACCAAGGGAATGCTGGATGAGCAGAACCGCCTCACGGCATGGGATAAGCGCCAGCACACCACTTCCGCCGAGCGCATGGCCCGCCATCGTGACAAGAAGAAACGCGATGTGACAGCAAGTGACGCGGCAACAAAAAAAGTGACGGGCGGTGACGCAAAAAAGCGCAAAAACGCACCAGATACAGATAACAGATTACAGACTACAGATTCAGATACAGAGGTTCAGAAGGCAGAAGCAGAATCGCAGAAAAACAAAAAAACAGATTCAAATTCAAAAAACAGAGCGAGAGCAGAGGGAGAGCGCGAGAGGGAGAAAACAAAATCGCTGCCCGATGAGATCGCAGAGCAAATGCTGCAAATCTGGAATGCAGAAGTTCAGAGCAAACTGACCAAAGGCCAAAGCGCCAGAATCACACCCAAACGCAAACAGCAAATGGCAGAACGGTGGCGGCAGGATTTCCAGCAGGACATCCGGGCATGGCGCTACTTCTGCGAAGTCATCGGCAGCAGCGATTTTTGCCTTGGCAAAGTGGCAGGCAAGGATTGGACAATCGACCTCGGCTGGTCGGTGGAATCCTCCGAGCATGTGGCGAAGATTCTGGAAGGCGGGTTCTCCGGGGGCAATCATCCACCCAAGCCAGCGGCCTGCGATGTGCCGGGCTTGCAGCAGGCATGGGATGCGGTGCTGGATGCCTTCCAGCAAAAGCATGGCAAAGCACCGTGCCGCAGCTGGCTTGCCAGCACATCCGTCACCGGCCTGCGCGGGAACACCGTCATCATCCGCTGCCCCAGCTCCTTCGTCTGCCAGTGGATTACCCAGCATTACCTGCCTGACCTGACGCGCTGGTGGCGCACCGCGACCGAGGGCGGCGCGGCCGTGGCCAGCGTGGAATTGATCGCGGAGGGGCGGCTATGAAAAACCACACCCCCGAACGCTGGACGGAAAGCGCGGTTGCTACCCGTTTTGAAGATGCCGTTTACACCATGAAACGCCTGCCGCCGGTGCGCGTGCAGGGATATTTCAGCGCGTGGCCAGCCATCGTGCGAACCGTCGCAGAACAGCTGGCGGAAGATCGGCTGCCGTTGCGCCTCGGCCCGCCATCGGCGGAAGCGATCAGCCGCATGGAAGAAACCATCCAGTGGATATTCTTCCTC
>JAGVKI010000056.1 GCA_020050695.1 Alphaproteobacteria bacterium
GCTTCACTGCCATCATTGCGGCCATAAGGAGCCGGTGCCGCCTGCCTGTCCGTCCTGCGCAGCTGAAGATAGCCTGCATGCCTGCGGGCCGGGTGTGGAGCGCTTGCTTGAAGAGGTAGAGTCGTTTTTGCCGGAGGCGCGGGTTGCGGTTATGGCCAGTGACAGCACGACCACAACCAATGATTTGAGCGAGACCATCACCGCCATGAGCGAGGGACGCATTGACCTGCTGATCGGTACGCAGATGATTGCCAAAGGTCACCATTTCGCAGGCCTTGCGGTGGTGGGCGTGGTGGATGCTGACTTGGGACTCGCAGGCGGTGACCTGCGCGCTGCCGAGCGCACCTACCAGCTGTTGCACCAGATTTCCGGACGTGCCGGGCGTGCGCAGGTGCGCGGCCATGTATTCCTGCAAAGCTTCCTGCCCGACCATCCGGTGATGAAAGCGCTGGTCTCGGGTGACCGCGATGCGTTCCTGCAAGCCGAACTCGATGCGAGAACCCGCGCGCAAATGCCACCTATGGGCAGGCTGGCGGCGATTATTGTCGATGGGCCGAGGGAAGACCAGGTAGCGCAGATTGCACGGGCACTGGCGGCAAAAGTAGCAGGCAGCGAGCAGTTGCACGTGCTGGGACCTGCTCCTGCCCCGCTTTACATGCTGCGGGGCAAATACCGCCAGAGGTTGCTGATTAAGGCGGGGCGAAACATTAACTTACCGGATTATATGCGTAAATGGGTGGATGGTGTGCCATGTCCATCGAACGTTCGCATACGTATCGACATGGATCCGCAAAGCTTCATGTAATCGTTTTGGGTCTAGCGAAACGCGCTTTGCGGCAAATGGGCTGTATAAAGCTGCGAGTCAATAGCGACTGCTTCCGGGCCTGCGCCAAGGGTAGTGTGTAGCCTGATGCCGGTGCGGCGTAGTTGTTTTACCAGTGTCCGTTCAATACGTTCCATCAATTGCAGACGGCTTTCGGTAGAGGCCAGTTCTCCGGCGATAAGAGGGCTATCTTTAAGTTGCGGGTCATTTGCTGCTTGCTGGCTGGCGGTTTCCAGGCGTGCCCGCATTTGCGGCAGGGTCATGAACACCCCATGTTCAAAATAGCTTTCCCCTTCACGTGAAGGGTTTTTTTCTTCAATAATAGTAGAGGCTTGCGGAAGGGTTGCTTCAAAATCCGTTACATGGGCGGCATAGACATAATGGTCGATAGCTTCTTTGGGACGCCGCTTGCTGACGGCAGGTTCAATAAAGCTGTCTACGCGGATGATACGGTCTTGTTCACGGGTAAAATCAAATCCGTGTTCTTCCATGGTTTCACGTTTAGCGGTTACAAACATGGGCTCGATACAGACCTCACAGCCGTAATCCAGCAATGCCTGTATGGTCAACAAATGGAGAGTATTTAGTTCTGCCTCGCGGCGTGCCATGGGGTCTTTGATTATCTCAAATTCAGACAGGTCAGGAGGAGCGGATATTTGTGTAAGAAGCTGTATCAACTGTTTCTTTTGTCCAAACTCTACGGTAATGGTTAGGTCTGGTTCATCCTTGCCGCGTATTTTGCGGGCATGGGCATCCTGAGTACCTTTGGGCAGGGTGGCAACAATAATGCCGGTGGGGTTGGTTTCGATAACCGCATAATAGAGTTCGCAGGGTTTGTCTGAGGCGGGGTCGAAATACGGCACGTCGATTTTGTCTATTGTCTCATTAGCCTCTGGTTGGCCGTCTGCCGCCAATTTACGCACATGGCCGCCTGCTTTGCGGGCGAAGGCACTGCTACGAGTACTATTGGCCAGCATATAAGCCAATACGCCGCTGGGGCGACCGTTGGGCAGGTTGGGATAACCGCTGAACTGGCTTAATATAACTTCTGCTTGGGAGGGTGATGCAGATTTCATTCCGGGGGACACCTGCCTGGTATCTTTGGTTAATGGCATGAATTTAATAATAATTTATGTTATCGCAGGGTTTATCCATGCCTGGGTTGTAGCTATTAGCCAGGCTCTTGTAAACCTTAAAGCGTAAACAGAAATTAATGAACCGGGGTGCTTGTATATGCACGCCAAAAATAACCCGCGCAAAATAAAACAGGAAAATAATTGCTAAACCCCTTTAATATTTTAAACACAGTGCTTGGAGCCTGAAAAAAGCGATAAAAGCGATAATGGATGATATTAAAAATTCTGGTTGCCTTTGTGGGGAATCTTGCTTAAGTTCTCTGCGCCTTTGGACGGGACGCAGGGCATTGCCCGAAACGTCTCACTCTAATACCCATTTATTAAAGCTCATTTAATTAAAGATAGATAAATCGTGAAACTATCCGGATCAAAACGTATCGCTGCACGCTATGTACAAGCACTCTTTGAAGTAGCGCAGAGCGCGTCTGCACTAGAGTTGGTGGAAAAAGACATGCACGGCCTGAAACAGGCGCTGGCTACCACTCCTAGCTTCAAGCATTTCCTGGAAAACCCGCTGCTTTCGCGCGACAGCCAGGCACAGATCATGACCGCTATTTTGAACAATATCGGTACCCATAAAGTCACCCAGCAGTTTCTTGCCATGCTGGCAAAGCAGCGCCGCCTTCCAATTCTGCCGGAAGTGATGGAACAGTTTTGTGATCGCGTAGCCCAGACTCGCGGTGAAATGAAAGCTGAACTCGTGGCTGCAAGCCCGCTTTCCCCTCAGGAAGTGGCGATGGTGTCGGATCGCCTGAGCAAGGCATACGGTAAAAAAGTGGTTCTCGACGTGCGCCAGCAGCCTGATTTGCTTGGCGGTATCGTTGTCAATATTGGTAGCCTGCGCCTTGACGGGTCGCTGGCGGGCAAGCTGAAACGCTTGCAGGTGCAATTAAAGGCGGCGTGAGTGTATTTAGGGATTAATAGATGAATCGATTCATCGATGAATAAATAATTAAAAAAATTCATCTGTTTATCCATTCATCGATTCATCGGTATCAATAGAATGAAGTTAAGACAGAAACCAAGGAGCAAGCATTATGGACATTCGTCCTTCGGAAATTTCGGAGATTCTCAAAAAACAGATCACCCAGTTCAATGCTGATGCAGAACTGTCGGAAACCGGTCAGGTTGTATCCGTAGGTGACGGTATTGCGACCGTATATGGTCTGGAAAATGTCCAGGCAGGTGAAATGGTGGAATTCGACGGCGGCCCCAGTGATAAAAAACTTTGGGGCATGGCGCTGAACCTGGCCGCTGACAATGTCGGTGTGGTAATTTTCGGCGATGATCGCGGCGTAAAAGAAGGCTCGACCGTAAAGCGTACCAACACCATCATGGATTGCCCGATTGGCAAAGGCCTGCTTGGCCGCGTAGTAGACGGCCTGGGTAACCCGATTGACGGCAAGGGCCCGCTTAAAGACGTGACCCGCTCCCGCGTGGAAGTAAAAGCACCTGGTATTATTGCCCGTAAATCGGTGCATGAGCCTATGTCCACCGGCATTAAAGCCATTGACGCACTGATCCCTATCGGTCGTGGCCAGCGCGAACTTATCATTGGTGACCGCCAGACCGGCAAAACCGCCATCGCTATCGACGCAATCTTAAACCAGAAAGCCGTCAATGCCGGCAGCGATGAATCCAAGAAGCTGTACTGCGTGTATGTGTGCATTGGCCAGAAGCGTTCGACCGTTGCACAGGTGGTAAAAAGGCTCGAAGAATCCGGCGCGCTCCCTTACACCATCGTGGTGGCTGCGACCGCTTCCGAACCTGCTCCGCTGCAGTATCTTGCGCCTTATACCGGTGCTGCCATGGGCGAATTCTTCCGTGATAACGGCATGCACTCGCTGATCATTTATGATGATCTGTCCAAGCAGGCGGTTGCTTACCGTCAGATGTCCCTGCTCCTGCGCCGTCCGCCAGGACGCGAAGCGTACCCAGGTGACGTATTCTACATTCACTCGCGCCTTCTGGAACGCGCTGCTAAAATGTCCGACAACATGAAGGCTGGCTCGATGACCGCTCTGCCGATCATTGAAACCCAGGCGGGTGACGTATCGGCATACATTCCTACCAACGTGATTTCGATCACCGACGGTCAGATCTTCCTGGAAACCGACCTGTTCTACAAGGGTGTTCGCCCTGCAGTAAACGTAGGTCTGTCGGTATCGCGCGTAGGTTCTGCCGCACAGATCAAAGCCATGAAACAGGTTGCAGGCTCCATTAAGCTTGAACTTGCTCAGTACCGTGAAATGGAAGCATTTGCCCAGTTCGGTTCCGACCTGGATGCTGCTACCCAGAAGCTGCTTGCACGTGGCGCACGCCTCACCGAACTGCTGAAACAGGCGCAGTATTCGCCGCTGTCGACCGCAGAAGAAGTAAGCGTGATCTATGCTGGCGTAAAAGGCTATCTCGATAAGATCGACGTGAAAAAGGTTGGTGCGTTTGAACAGGCCCTCCTGCAGGATCTGCGCAGCGGTCACAAGGACATCCTGGATGACATCACTGCCAAGTCCACGCTGACGCCTGAAAACGAAGCCAAGCTGAAAGTGCTGATCGAAACCGTAGCTAAGCGTTTTGCTTAACTTCTAGCGTAGAGAACGGGGCCCATGCCTAGCTTAAAAGACCTTAAAAACAGGATCAAAAGCGTTAAGTCGACGCAGAAGATCACCAAGGCCATGAAGATGGTGGCTGCCTCCAAGCTGCGCCGTGCGCGCGAGCAGGCGGAAGCGGCTCGTCCATATTCAGTGGCAATGGAGCGTATGCTCGAATCGCTGGCGTCGTCCATGGCAGAAGGCTCCGGCCCGAAGCTGATGGTGGGAACCGGCAGTACCAGCACGCAGCTGATTATTGTCGCAACCGCTGACCGCGGCCTGTGCGGCGCTTTCAATAGTTCCATCGTGCGTGCGGTTCGCCGCCGTGTGCGTGAACTCGAAGCGCAGGGTGCGACCGTGAAGCTGATGTGCATTGGCCGTAAGGGCTATGAGCAGCTGCAGCTGGAATTCAGCAAGAATATCATCAGCCGCACTGAACTGATGAAGGCGCGTTATATTTCCTACAGCGATGCTGAAAGCGCCGCCCAGGAAGTGATGCAGCGTTTTGAAGCAGGCGAATTCGATACCTGCCATATCGTGTATAACCAGTTCAAATCGGTGATTTCGCAGGTGGTCACGTTCCAGCAGCTGATCCCGTTCCAGCTTCCTGAAAAAGGCATAGCGCCTGCCCAGCATGAACCGCCAGCGGTCTATGAATACGAACCGGAAGAAGCTGATATTCTGGCCGATTTGCTGCCACGTAACCTTGGCGTGCAGATCTACCGCGCGCTCATGGAAAACGCCGCCAGCTTCTATGGTTCGCAGATGACTGCCATGGATAATGCCACCCGCAACGCTGGTGACATGATCAAGAAGCTGAACCTGAAGTATAACCGCACCCGTCAGGCTGCGATTACCAAAGAACTGATCGAAATTATTTCCGGCGCGGAGGCTGTTTAGACGATGAACGGATTAATGGATGAATCGATGAATCAGGACGCTGTCACTAAACTCGTGGCTAAGGCTTGGGATTTGTCCGTTTACCAGACGGCATTTGCGCTGGCCTTGGAATTACACGAGATCAGTCTAAGTTTTCCTAAAAATGAGCAATATGCCCTAGCGGATCAAATGCGCCGGTCAAGTAAATCGATCTGCGCCAATATTGGCGAGGGATTTGCCAAACAGAAATATTCTAAAGCTGAATTTTCACGCTTTTTATCCATAGCGGAAGCATCGGCTAATGAAACACAAGTATGGCTGCAATTCGCATTCAAACTCAATTACATCACAGAAAAACAATTTTTAACATGGGCGAATCTCTATGAAAAAATTGCGGCGCAGATTTATAAATTGCGACCGTAGTTATTCATCGGTTCATCCATTCATCGATTGATCGAAAGGCTTAAGACATGACAACAGCAACTAAAGGTATTATCACCCAGGTTATCGGTGCGGTAATCGACGTAAAATTCCCATCTGGCAACCTGCCAGCGATTCTGAACGCGCTGCACACGGAAAACGACGGCAAGATCCTCGTTCTCGAAGTAGCCCAGCATCTGGGTGAAGGCGAAGTGCGCACCATCGCCATGGATTCCACCGACGGTCTGACCCGCGGTCAGGAAGTGGTAGATACCGGCGCGCCTATCTCGGTGCCTGTTGGCCGCGAAACGCTTGGCCGCATCATGAACGTGATTGGCGAAGCCATCGACGAACGCGGTCCTATCGGCAACAAGCAGGTTGCTCCGATCCACGCGAAAGCCCCTGACTTCAACGAACAGTCCACCAAGACCGAAATTCTGGTGACCGGCATTAAGGTAATCGACCTTCTCGCGCCTTACGCTAAAGGTGGTAAGATTGGTCTGTTCGGCGGCGCCGGTGTAGGCAAAACCGTACTCATCATGGAACTGATCAACAACATCGCAAAAGCGCACGGTGGTTTCTCCGTATTCGCCGGTGTGGGTGAGCGTACCCGTGAAGGTAACGATCTGTACCACGAAATGATGGAATCAGGCGTTATCAACCTCGAAGACCAGAGCAAGTCCAAAGTGGCACTTGTGTATGGCCAGATGAATGAACCTCCTGGAGCACGTGCGCGCGTTGCGCTGACCGGCCTCACCCAGGCTGAATATTTCCGTGATCAGGAAGGTCAGGACGTACTGTTCTTCGTAGATAACATTTTCCGCTTCACTCAGGCAGGTTCTGAAGTATCGGCGCTCCTTGGCCGTATTCCTTCGGCCGTAGGTTACCAGCCTACGCTGGCTACCGACATGGGCCAGATGCAGGAACGCATTACCTCGACCAAGAAGGGTTCGATCACTTCCGTACAGGCCGTATACGTACCTGCGGACGATTTGACCGATCCTGCACCAGCAACCTCGTTTGCTCACTTGGACGCGACCACTGTACTTTCCCGTCAGATCGCCGAACTTGGTATTTATCCAGCAGTAGATCCGCTCGATTCGACCAGCCGCGTTCTCGATCCGGTTGTGATCGGTGAAGAACATTATGCAGTTGCCCGTGAAGTACAGCGCGTTCTGCAGACCTACAAGTCGCTGCAGGACATCATCGCGATTTTAGGTATGGACGAATTGTCTGAAGAAGACAAACAGGTCGTATCGCGTGCCCGTAAGATCCAGCGCTTCCTGTCCCAGCCATTCCACGTAGCGGAAATCTTCACCGGTTCACCAGGTAAGCTGGTGTCGCTGGCTGATACCATTTCCGGCTTCAAAGGCATTTGCGAAGGTAAATATGATGATCTGCCTGAATCCGCTTTCTACATGGTGGGCAACATTGAAGAAGCCGTTGCTAAAGCCAAAAAACTGGCCTTAGAAGCAGCATAAGTAATAGTCTACAGTCTCCAGTTTTTAGTCGCCAGTAAAGGGGGCTAGCTGGAGACTGGGGACTGACAACTGGAGACTAAAAAAATGCAGGTTGAACTCATCACCCCGGAAAAGATTCTCTTCAGCGCGCAAGCGCAGATGATTGTAGTACCGGGTACGCTTGGCGATTTCGGCGTTTTGCCGGGACATGCGCCATTTGTGTCGACCATTCGCCCGGGTGTTATCACCATTGATACCGAAGATGGCCAGCAGCGCCGTATGGCGGTGATTGGTGGTCTGGCGGAAGTGGTGCCGGAGCGTTGCACTGTTCTGGCTGAATATGCCGTGGATTGCAGCGGCGTGACCCTGGCCGATGTACAGGCGCGTATTGAGAAGGCAAAGGAAGATATTGCCCTTGCCAGCACCGATACCCAGCGCGCACTGGCGGAAAAGCGCCTTCTGCTTGCCGAAACTTTGCAGGAAGCCCTGTAAGTCACAGATTTCAAGGCATAATATAGATTACCAGGAAGCGTGTACGACCCGTTTTAATTTCTGGCGGCACGCTTCTTGCTTTTTCAGCTGTAGAAACACTACAGGATATGTATGAGCCTAACCCCGGTCAGCCATAGCACACTCGGCCTTTACGCAGCGTCACGCAGCAGCTTTACACAGCAGGCGCCGTCGGAAGAGCAGTTCTGGGGTAAGGGTGAAACGGCGTTCGATAGCCTGCTTGATACGATAAACCCCCTGCAACAATTGCCGATTGTATCCAATATTTACCGTGCGGTGACGGGTGATCCTATTTCCACGGGCGCGCGGCTTGCTGGTGGCGCATTGTTTGGTGGCCCGCTGGGGCTTATTTCGGCGCTGGTCAATACCATTGTTGAAAACCAGACAGGCAATGACATTGGCGGCAATGTCATATCAGCCCTCTCCGGTGAGAATGCCCCAACTGCCGCTACCGAGGCTGCAGGCAGTCTTGCGGGTCAGAAGGCAGCGGTTAGCGCCACTGACCGTGCGGCCTATCTCGCCTACAGCAATGCGGTCAAATTAGGTTAGGGGCGCTCGCCAAACAGGATGCGCCCAAGCCTGATACAGGTGGCGCCCATGCGTACCGCTTCTTTATAATCATCACTCATACCCATGCTGAGTCCTGCCAGGCCATTGCGCTGCGCGATCTGCCGGAGCATGGCAAAATGCGGTGCTGGCGGCTGGTCATGGGGCGGAACGCACATCAGGCCAGCTATGTGTAATTTCAGGACATCGCGGCAATGGGTGATCAGCGCATCGGCTTCTTCCGGTGCTATGCCGGCCTTTTGCGGCTCCTTGCCGGTGTTGACCTGTATATAGCAAATGGGGGAACTGCTGCCTTTGGCAATGGCATCGGCAATGCTGTCAGCCAGCTTTAGCCGGTCGATGGTCTGGATGACATCAAACAGCTGAAGGGCCTCTTTTACTTTATTGGTCTGTAATGGCCC
>JAGVKI010000123.1 GCA_020050695.1 Alphaproteobacteria bacterium
CGGAGAGTATGATCTGCTCGAATTCTTCCTTGTTGTACGCGATACCACCGCCTGCGCCGCCCATGGTAAAGGACGGACGAATAACGACCGGAAGGCCAATATGAGCAAGGGCTGCGCGTGCTTCTTCCAGCGATTTGACAACGGCGTT
The DNA here is from genome assembly GCA_020050695.1 of Alphaproteobacteria bacterium. Taxonomy (GTDB): domain Bacteria; phylum Pseudomonadota; class Alphaproteobacteria; order Rickettsiales; family SXRF01; genus JAGVKI01. Next base: position 149 of record JAGVKI010000123.1, read on the forward strand.
TTTGGGTACTTCCAGGCCGATCTTTGCCATGGCCTGACCAAAGAGCAGACGGTCTTCGGCTTTGTTGATGGAAGGAAGTTTAGCGCCGATCAGTTCTACCTTGTATTTATCCAGCGTGCCGTTTTCAGCGAGCGCCTTGGCGCAGTTAAGCGCCGTCTGGCCACCCATGGTAGGTAGTAAAGCGTCCGGGCGTTCTTTTTCAATGATCTTTGCAACGATTTCTGGCGTGATTGGTTCAATATAGGTTGCATCCGCCAGGTCGGGATCGGTCATGATGGTCGCCGGATTGGAGTTCACCAGAATGATACGGTAGCCTTCAGCGCGCAGGACTTTGCAGGCCTGGGAGCCGGAATAATCAAATTCGCATGCCTGCCCGATAACGATAGGGCCTGCGCCGATGATGAGGATGGATTGTATGTCGCTACGTTTAGGCATGGTTCACTTCAACTTCATTATGTTGGTTGTTATTACGGCAATAGCATGCGCAGTTCTTCTACCCAGTAAGCCAATATCTGGAAGAAAAACCCAATTACCACCATGTGAAGGCCAATGGCTACATGATAGCGTTTGAACTTTTTATATTCAGGCGTTTCGATGCCAGCGCGTCCGGCATGTTCTTCGCCATATTCTTCCTGCCCGTGGAAGGGAAAAATATCATAGGCGATCCAGGTAACACCTATAATATCCAGCATCAGGCCCATCGTATTTAATATGCGGGGATGTTCCGCAAACGGCATGGCGTAATGCAAAAATAATATAATACCTAATCCGGAAAGAACACTCTGTGCAGCTAACCTAAACAGCTGCTTGTATTCGCTCAGGCGGATAGGCATTTTGCCTCCTGCATGCTTTTGACGAACAGGTCAAAGAGATACTGGCTGTCATGCGGGCCGGGCGATGATTCCGGGTGGTACTGCACGGTAAATACCGGCTTGCTGAGCGAGCGCAGGCCTTCGACCGTACCATCAAACAGCGATACATGCGTTACCTTCACATCGGCTGGCAGGCTATCGGCTATGACCGCAAAGCCATGATTCTGGCTGGTGATTTCCACCGCGCCGGTTTCCAGATTCTTTACCGGGTGATTGGCGCCGCGATGGCCTTGTTTCAGCTTTTCGGTTTTTCCGCCAAGCGCCTGCCCGATCAGCTGGTGGCCAAGGCAGATGCCAAACATCGGCACACCGGAATTGATCAGTTTTTTGAGCACGGGCACGGCGTATGCGCCGGTCGCTGCCGGATCGCCCGGGCCGTTGGAAAGGAAGATGCCGTCTGGCTTGTATTTGAGAATGTCCTCAGCGCTGATGGTTGCAGGAACCACGGTCACTTTGCAGCCGCGCTCGGCAAGGCGGCGCAGGATGTTGAGTTTTTCGCCGTAATCAATCGCCACGACATGGTAGCTATGTTTATCGAGGGTGCCGAAGCCTTCGCCCAGTGTCCAGGCGGTCTGGTTCCATTCGTATGGCTTATCGGTTGAAACGCTTGCGGCCAGTTCGCGTCCTGTCATGTCCGGGCAGGCGCTGAGTGCTTTTTGCAGGGCTTCAAGATTAATGGCTTCGCCCTTTTTCGCGTGGAAGATAACGGCGTTCTGGGCGCCTGCTTGACGGATATGGCGGGTAAGCGCGCGGGTATCTACGCCGTAAATGCCGGTAAGGCCCTTTGCAACCAGCCAGTCGTTAAAGCTGCTTTCACTGCGGAAGTTCGACGGATCGGTGGGAAGTTCGCGCAGCACCAGGCCCGAGGCGGCGGGACGCACGGCTTCATTGTCTTCGTCGTTGCAGCCGACATTGCCGATATGCGGGAAGGTAAAGGTGATGATCTGGCCTGCGAAAGACAGGTCGGTCAGCACTTCCTGATAGCCCGTCATGGCGGTGTTAAAGCAGATTTCGCCTGCTGTGATGCCTGTCGCACCGATGCCGTTTCCATAAAAAACAGTGCCATCGGCCAGCATCAGGCAGGCATTGGCATAAGGAGGCATGGTTTTGGTCATTGTATCTGGTACTATCTGGGGCATGTGGGCCTAGGAAACCTCTAAGAATTACACGGTTTGCTCACGGCAAATTGCCGAGGGTATAAGGGAAGTGATCCTGCGAGTCAACAGGTTCCTTATGTAAAAATAACAGATAGTATTTAAAGTGGCTTATTTCAATCGTGAGGATGTGCCGTTTCCGTAGTCGCCTATATTGTGTGCACCTACGGAAATGCTAAGTTTTCTGCACATTTGCCTGCTGCTTTTTATGGTGATGTGGCTGGAATAATCCTCTTCCTTGGTGGGAAGCGTCATTTTATCGAGTTCGGTTGCCAGATGCTTTGCCGCCCCGCGCTGGTCGAAATGGTATAAATGGTCGCGCTGATCGGCGGGGGTGGATGGGGCTACATTCTGATTTACCTCTTTCATGCCGTCTATTACTTCCTTATCGGTGGATGCAAGCAAGATTTCGGTGTCTGGCGCCAGGTGCTTATGCCCCTCATACCATGCAATAATCGATTTATCTGCCTGGTTCTTATGTAAGCCCAGCCTGGTCATCTTCTCGCGGAAGTTGGGTAGCTTCATGCAGGCGGTAAATGTTTTGCTGAAAAAAAGCGGGTCCTTCGACATTAATGCGGGCAATTCCTGCTCTGGCTTTAAGATGCTGATCGGCGTGTCTATGATGTCGTAGAACTTATGCATGTTATGGCTTAATATTGTCGCCAGATGCTGGGTCATGGCCTCCTGGAAGCGCATTTCAATGCTGGAAGGTGGAGCAAACTCGACGTAATCGCGATAGGCATCAAGCATTTCGTGTAGCGGAATGTAATCCTCTGCAAGTGAGCCACGCGGGTTATTGTTACCTTTTTTGCTTTCACCCCGGGCATATTTAATACGATTATTCATCTGCCCGTTATGGGACGGCCCAGCCTTATTGCTAGTGTTATGCCTACTGTATATTTCATGGCTTCGCTCAATCTCTGCAAGCAGCATGGGCGTCATCACAATTTTTACATCGGCATGTTTGGCATACTGGGCGGATTCAGCATAGGCCAGCGCTGCATGCATCATGCGCGGGCTGTATGAATTATTATCGAATATAATATATTGTTTTTTCATCGCCTGTCATGCGTCCGCTGACCGGGCATGCCAGCTAAGGGCAAGCCTTATGCGCGTTCCTGTTTATTGATGAAATCGACGATAATCGGCACCACATGCTCACGGAACTTACGGCCATTGAAAATACCGTAATGGCCAACGCCTTTTTGGACATAATGCTTGCGCATGTTGGCAGAAAGGTTTGAGCATAATTTCTGTGCAGCCTGTGTCTGGCCCACGCCGGAAATATCGTCCAGTTCACCCTCTAAGGTAAGCAGCGCCGTTTTGGTAATGGTTTCAGGGCGCACCAGCTTGCCGTCATACATGAATTCACCTTTAGGCAGCAGATGGCGCTGGAATACCTGGTCGATACAATCGAGATAAAAATCGGCAGGCAGGTCGCATACCGAAAGATATTCATCATAAAATTTACGGTGTGCAGCGGCACTGTCACCATCGCCCTGAACGAGATGTTTGAACAGGTCGACATGCGCGTTGATGTGACGGTCAAGGTTCAGGCTCATAAAGCCGGTCAGCTGCAGGAAGCCTGGATATACGCGGCGCATGAAGCCAGGATAATGAAACGGCACGCGTGTGATCACATGCGATTCAAACCAGTGCAGTGATTTTTCTGCGGCATGTTTATTGACCGCTGTAGGGTTCACGCGGGTGTCGATCGGGCCGCCGATAAGCGTCATGGACGCAGGGGCGTGTTTATCTTTGTTCGCATTCATGACGGCAGCGGCAATCAGTACCGGAACCGATGGCTGGCATACCGCCAGAGTGTGTAC
>JAGVKI010000168.1 GCA_020050695.1 Alphaproteobacteria bacterium
CGATGGTGGTCTGTTTAATGCTATGTGCTTTAGTCACGAATGTACCTGGTAGCTAAAAATATTACGTTGAAACCGTTGTCTTCTACCATGCACTGTATGAATTATAGGCAGGCTTTTCAAATCACTGTTTATTACAGTTTGTTACAAGTGATAATCCATTAAAATCCAGAAAGTTATGAAGCCAAAAACATTAAAGACCGTTAAGCTTCTATACCGACAAAAACGAGAGTTTCTCGGCAGGGCATGCAATAATATCGGACCATTTGGGCGATTCATCATACATAAAGGGGGCAAGCCGGTAAGTGCCATTATTGGGGTTGGCGGCAGCAAAACGGTAAAAGCGGTAATGATCCGGCAGCAGGGCAGCCAGATCTCCCCGGCTAGCAACCACCCCTCGCATTTCCGGCGAAACATCGAGCAATACCAGGGGGCGGTCACGCTTTAGGGTTTGCGCAAGACCACGCAGCACCGCAACCTCCTGGCCGCCCACATCCACTTTTGCTATCGAAACGGCGTTAATGCCGAGCGCCGCCATTAAACCGTCGCCAGCACGAAGCGGCAGGTTTCCCAGATGGTAGCTGTCTTTCTGGGCGCATTTTTTTTCAGGCGTATCATAAAACGGCACGACTTCGTCGCGTTCGCCAAGTCCCACCGGATACGCCATGACATTGCCGACATGGTTCAGCGACAGGTTATAGTCAAGCTGGCGGCGCGCCCGCTCGTAAGGTTCAAAGGCATGCACCTCATCGGCAAGCTTGGACATAAACAGGCTGTAATTGCCACTGCCCGCCCCCACATCAATGCTGATCAGGGGATCAGATGAGTGCGCACGAAGCCGGGCGGTATAATCACACAGCATCGACAGCAGGTATTTTTTATGGGCACCGCAGAAATAGACCACACGGTCAGCGCCATACACCGTATTGCCATGGAATTTCAGGCCCCAGGCAGGATCGTAAAACGGTATCTCAAACGGGAAGTCACGCAGCATCAGTGGATGCAGGCGCTTGACCAGTGAACGGCGTGTTTTATAGGGAAGCCAGCGCTGACGGCTTAGCAGGATAGACAGGTTTTGTATGGCATTTGTCTTGGCCTGAACCATCCCAACACCACAGAGAAAAAAGGGTTAGTCGCAGGCGTGCTTAGTTTGCCTGACGACGCAGAAACGCAGGAATATCGAGATACTGGTCCTCGTCCGACAAGCGGGCTGGCTTATCCGATACTTCCACCTGCATGGATTTCTGAACGACCTGAACACGATCAGCTGGTTCCTTTTCATCTTCACTGCGTGATGAAAGGGCGCGGCCTACTTCAGCAACACGCTGAAAAAAGCTACGGCCTGCCGCCGGGTTAGCTTCACGTGCATTCGCATCACGCGCCTGCTCGGTGCGGCGCATTTCGGAAGCAGCAGGCGATACAGCAATATACGACTCACGGCGGGTTTCCGTAAAAACATCCTGCGGGCTTACCGCCGAAGCAGGTTCACGCATAACAGGGCGTTCCTGCACAGCGCTGGCTGCCACCTGTAGATTTTCTTCTTCAAAGTCAGAGAAACGAACCACCTGCTGTTCTTCCTGCTTAGGAGCAGCCATGGATTCATTTGGTTTTTCGATACGCATTGCGTTATTGGCGCGTTCTACCATAGCACGCACGCTTGGGGACATCTGGTCGCCGCCCGTATCACGTGCAGGTTCATACGCCGCGCTATTACGCGCTGGCTGATGCTGCATCGGAGATGGCGCAGCTGGTGCTGGCTTGATTTCTGCTTTAGGGGCTGCAACATTGTTTGCCGGAATAAATGCATACGGCTTCTTCAGTTCACTTCCACCGGAAACGGCCTGTGTATTCACCGCTTTCTGGCCTTCATTATTCTTTGCAGACATAGGTGCATCAATACCAGTAGCTACTACCGATACGCGCATGCGGCCTTCCATGGATTCATTGAACGCAGAACCGAAAATGATATTTGCTTCTGAATCGACTTCTTCGCGTACGCGGTTTGCCGCTTCATCTACTTCAAACAGGGTCATGTCAGGACCGCCAGTGATATTGATCAGCAATGCGCGCGCGCCTTTAAGCGATACGTCATCGAGCAGCGGGTTAGAAATAGCAGCTTCTGCCGCTTCGATAGCACGGCGCTCGCCCGTTGCTTCGCCGGTGCCCATCATTGCCTTGCCCATTTCGCGCATTACGGTGCGGATGTCAGCAAAGTCGAGATTGATAAGGCCGGGCTTTACCATCAGATCGGTAACGCCGCGCACACCCGAGTGCAGCACTTCGTCCGCCATTTTGAAAGCATCCGCAAAGGTGGTGCGTTCATTGGCAATACGGAACAGGTTCTGGTTTGGAATAATGATCAGTGTATCGACATATTCCTGTAATTCTTTCAGGCCGGATTCAGCAAGGCGCATACGGTGCGTGCCTTCAAACTGGAACGGCTTGGTAACAACAGCTACCGTCAGGATGCCGCGCTCTTTGGCAATACGCGCAACCACCGCCGCAGCGCCAGTACCGGTACCACCGCCCATACCGGCAGTGATAAACACCATGTTGCTGCCTTCGATATAGGCGGAAATTTCATCGCGCGCTTCTTCAGCTGCGTCGCGGCCTACTTCAGGGTTCGCACCTGCGCCAAGACCTTTGGTAATACCAGCGCCAAGCTGGATGGTGCGTTCGGTCAGTGAATGATCAAGCGCCTGCGCATCGGTGTTAGCTACAACGAAATTCACACCCTCTAAGTTGGAGGCGATCATGTTATTGACCGCATTACCGCCTGCTCCACCCACACCAATTACGGTAATAGTCGGGCGCAACACTTCAGATTTCGCCGGAAGGTGCAGGTTAATCGTCATACGGTCTCTCCTCGCAGAGTGTTAGTCTATACAATTTGTTGTGTATATATTGAACGATTTATTCTTTTTTACCACTAGATTTTGTGGTTTCTGAGAAAAAAATATCATCCCGCACAAGAGATAGATCATCGTCTTGCGAAAAAGACCGTCGGAAATTTAGAAATTTTCCTTGAACCAGTTCACCACTTTTTCAAAGCCAGCAGTCAGCCCACCGCGATGGCGGTACGCATCAAACATTTGTTCTTCCATGGGTTTTTTGGTGATGTATTCCAGCATGCCCAGCGATGTCGCAAAGGCAGGCCCGCTAACCGCTTCAGCCAGTCCCGGCAGCGCGCGCGGACGACCGAGGCGCACCTGTTTACCCAGTAAATTCGATGCCATTTCACGCGCGCCAAGCAACTGGCTGGCACCGCCGGTAAGCACCACGCGTTTACCCGCATACATATTCGCACCGCTGATTTCCAGCTTGCTGCGGATCATCTCAAAAATCTCTTCCAGGCGCGGACGGATCACACCTACCAGCATCGAGCGCGGCATGCCGTTGGATTCTTCCGGATCTTCCTCACCCAGCGGCGGCACGTCAATCATGACATGATCATCACTGGCCGTTGCAATGGCGCTGCCATGCAGTGTTTTCAGGCGCTCCGCATGCGAAAGGCTGGTCGATAAGCCGCGTGCAATATCGCTGGTCACATGCATGCCACCGACTGGAATCGCATCGGTATAGACGTTCTTGCCACCTGCGAACACGGCAAAACTGGTAACGCCGCCGCCCATATCAATGAGCGTTACGCCCAGATGTTTCTCATCGTCTTCCAGGCAGGAAAGCGCCGACGCGTAAGGCGACGCGATATATTCTTCCACATTCAGGTGGCAGCGCGCCACACAGTGCGCGAGATTGCGGGTAATGCTGGGCAGGCCCGTAATGATATGCAGGTCAGCGCCAAGTTTTTTGCCGAACATTTTACGCGGATCGCTGATGCCGCGAGCGCCGTCCAGATAGTAAGACACAGGAATACAGTGGATTATATCGCTTTCGTTATGAACGATGCTGGCGCGTCCCTGCTCGATGATGTCCATAATATCGCGATCTGTCACTTCTTCGCCGAGCATGGTCATTTCAACCGTCACATTGCGCGATACGAGATTACCGCCAGACAGGCTTACCTTCACGTTTTCCACCGTCTCGCCCGCCATCTGCTCAGCGGCATGCACCGCCGATACAATAGAGGCTTCGGCTTCAGCAAAATCGGTGATGATGCCCGAGCGTATGCCCTTGCTCAGCTGGTGGCCAATACCCACGATTTTGGTGTTTCCCGCCGAATCCACATGCGCAATGAAACACGAGATTTTGGACGTGCCAATATCCAGTACGGCAACACTGCCAACGGGGCTTTTACGTAAATGCTTCGAGCGTTTCATGAATGCCAGCTATGTATAATAGTAATTTCGTAAGATGTTTCGCTCAGGTGTCTCTGGCGCTGTTGTTATTTTTGCCCGGAATCTGATCCGGTGATAGTTTAATAAACATCCTTCCCTGCAAGCGCAAGTCAATCTCTTTAATATCACGATCGAGGACTTGTTCACTTTCCTGTAATTCTGCCAGTTTAGTCCATGCATCCATGAGGTTATCCTCGGGCATCTTTACTTCCACCATATCGTTCTGGCGATTGTTGATACGTATATTCCAGCGCCTGTCGCCTACACGGATGGCTGCCGAGAACCTGCGCGCCAGGTCAGGCTGCGCGGCAAGCAGGCCAAGCACGTCTTTGACATGCTGGGGTGCATCTGCGCCGATAATCAGCGGCAACTGCTTATAAGGCGCCATATCCAGGCCGGTCATCACCACGCCGTTATCATCCACCAGCGCGATCTTGCCATTATTCTGCCACAGTGCCACCGGCTCACGCTCTACCACGCGTACATACAGCCTGTCAGGCAGGGAACGCTCTACCGTGGCGTGGCTGATGCTTTCAATTTTCTCCAGGCGCTCACGCACATCCTGCAACGATATGCGCAGGATCGGATCACCCTTTTTAATATCCATGGCTTTATTGATTTCGTCCATCGACGAGCGGCTGCGGCCTTCAAGATACAGAGACTGGACAGAAAACCCTGCCCGCGCGGTCATCGCATAGCCTGAATCAACCACCGCCTGCGCCGCATGACCGATAGCCCCGGTTTTGATGCACCATGCGCCGGTAATGATCAGCCCCATCACACACGCTGCGCCGCCAACCACATAGACTTTCTTAAGTAAGGCCTGGCGCTTTTTCTGGGCGGCTTTAGCGCGCATGATTTGCTGCGACTGCTGCTGCCGTGCAGTCATGCCGCTATGCTTCTTGCCTGCGCTTTTTTTTCTGGCCATCGCCACCTATCCCCATTGCACCTGCGCGGTATTATCCGCCAAGCGCCGCATCCTCTACCAGCATTTCTACCAAATTATTGAAGTTGATGCCAGCGTAAGCTGCAATTTCAGGAGAAAGGGAAAGCGCCGTCATGCCCGGTTGGGTATTTACCTCAAGCAGGTAAAACGCGCCGCCACCCGCCTGCGTATCATCATAGCGGAAGTCCGAGCGGGTAAGACCGCGGCATCCGAGCGACTGGTGGGCTTTAACCGCGAGGGCCAGCACTTCTTCATAGGCATC
>JAGVKI010000290.1 GCA_020050695.1 Alphaproteobacteria bacterium
GTGGTCTGTATTTTCTTCCGCCAGTATCTTCTGGTCATGCTGCCGCTAGGTTGGCAGACTTATGGGGTTATCAGTTCGCCTCTGATAGATAAATTCTCCCTCGTTGCCCATGACCTGCTGGCAGGCTACGGACTGACGGGACTACTGGGCGCACTATTGTTATGGCTGGCAGCACCCGCATTTTTTACCCGTGATATTGCGTACCTGCTGTGGTTATTGGCTGCGTGCGTTGGGTCCGTGTTTCTCAATGGCGGGTGGGAGTATACGCAATACCCCTTTATGGTAACCGCCTTGCTGCTGGCAGTAGCAACCACGGCGCGGCTTATGGCGGCATGCGGCTTGCTTGACCAAGCTAAACGCCAGATATACGGCGCACTTGCTGTTACACTGCTCTTTATTGCATCTGTCGTTCATCATTATGTATATCCGGCAACGTGGCGGGCGATGGCTGATATAGCCATGCAGGCAACTCGCGGACGCCCCATAGGGGTACATGAGATGGTGGCTCCTGCCGAGGCTAAAGCAAACATCCACCTGGCACAGCGCCCGCGCTTTATGTTACTCAGCACCAATTTATGGAATGTCGACCTGCTCAAAGACGGCAGCGCGCGACGGCATATTGGCCGCTTTGATTATCTATGGCCCCTGCCCGCCTTGCTGCAGATGGAAGCCGATCCATCACGCCAAGCCGCATATACCCGCTGGTCAGCCTATCTGAGCGAGAGCGTCGCTTCTGACATAGCGCAAGGCCGGCCGGATATGGTGATTATCGATAAAAGCCCGGTGCAGCGCAGCTTGCCGCCATTTTATCCTTTACTGGACTGGTTCACGCGCAATCCGAATTTTGCGCAGGCCTGGGCATCCTATGAACTGGTCGATACCATCAATGAGTGTAACCCGCGCGACCAGACCGATTGCGCATACGACATCTATTACCTCAAGTAGCGCTCAGGCTTTCATGATATTGAGAGATTTTAATGCAGCAACCGCCTGCGCGCGCTCTACGCCACGGCGGTTTCGTATCTCTGCCTGTACCTCTTCATGTTGAGTGAAAGCTGCATTCTTTGTAGCACCGAACCATGTTGGCGCGGCAAGGTCAGGAAACAGATCGGCTCCGTTTTTTTCATATAGGTACATGTTGACGGGCGCATAGATGTCCTTGTGGTTTGCGGCCACTGATGCGCTGATGATCGAAGGCAGGAGCGTCAGTGGCACCTCGTCCTTCAGATTCAGTTCGAAACCGTTCATGGAACTCATCACATGCATGAATGTCTGGTTTTTAGGGGCAGCGCTGCGCACTTCATCGTAATTGGCCCAATCAGCAGAGTTACCTATAAAGTCATGCGGCTGGTGGTCTCCATACATAGCGAATACAAAGGGCCTTCCTGTCTCTTTTTCAATCTGTATCAGCCTGTCCAGAATCAGTTTCATTGCGCCTTCGGTCTCTCGCTGGCGCTTTAAATACTCATTGAGCTGGGCGTTCATATAAGGAGCGCATTCCTTCTGGAACATAGCCGTCCATTGCACTGGCTCCCAGAAATCATCAGGAGGATATGGGCTATGTGCACCATTGGTTACAATATAGGAGAAAAATGGCCCGCTGCTGAATTCAGGCGTTTTCTGCACAAAAGCACCGGCAAGTTCAAAGTCAGACGATGCCCAGCTATTGGCAAGTGCAAGCGCTTGCGATTCATAAAATCCCTGCAGCCCATAATGGCGGTAGGCCACTTCGGCGTTATAAAAATTCCCGCTGGTAGCCAGAAACGCATTGCTGTTATAGCCATGATTGGCAAGAAACGCAGGCAACGCTCCCACCACATGCGGCGCCAATGAAAAATGCGAATAGTAGCCAATATACCCAAACAGCCTGGTATCAAGGCCGGTAATGAATTCAAATTCAGAAATCCAGCTCCCTCCTCCAATGATGTTAACGCGAAGTGGACAGATGCATTTGGTGAATGCATTGGGCGTAAAAATATCGTTTGTATAATCGCTAGCAAGGTTAAACGCTCGCGCGGTATCGAAGATCGATTCGCATTGCATCACTACGATATTAGGCTGTTTAAAATTCGGCGTATGTGAGGGCAGCGAAGGAATATAGCGCTGCGCCGCCTTGATGACTTCGCTTGCAGGTATTTCCTGCTGGGGTTTTATTTTATGGAAAAACTCCGGAACTTCTTTTTGTGCGAGGCTGTGCGTATAAAGCAGGAAGGCAGGCAATCCCAAATGCGTTGATAACATGCAAATGCTGTCACACTGCCAGTTACTGAGGGTCCAGCCCATGCTATCGAATGCAGCCGCACCAAAGGGATTTTCCTGTGAGAAATGGGTACAGCAATCTACAAATAAGCGCCGTTTTAAATACATAAACGATACAAGAAACGTAAGCAGCACCAACACCAATAATAGGGATTCCTCAAATGACAGTGCGACTACAAACACCATTGCAGCATAGATTGCCCCTGCCCCAAGCCCAGCAAGCAACAGCAGCGAAGGCACCACCCACTGCTTCGAATATCCAAACAAGTGGAAAATGACCGCAGGATCGCGTGCCGTAATAGCAATATCCGATGCCGTAATCGGCATATGGTTCTGCGCTATCTTGTACAGGTTCGCCCGTGTCATCAAGCGATCTGCAAATAAGCCTACGCCTAATAACGCCAGCGCCACCGGGGAAGGGAAAAGCAGGCATACTGAAAGCCAGAACAGCAGCAGCACACGCTTTGCCCATATCCACATATCAAAACGCTGTATGAAGAGCACGGCAATAAGCAGGACACACTCACTGAGCACGAGCCGGTGTATGAATAATGCGTCCGTTGCCAGAATATCAAGAATGCCTATATGCCACATTTCCATCATGCCGTGCTTCTAAATATCATAAAGGGATATAGGTAATTAAGAGCGAGTGCGATTGTATGCTTCTGCCATTCGTTAGCAAGGCGCAAAAATGCATCAACGTTATTGTCTCTGGTTGGGTGTAGTAGGCCTGCTGCCATTGGTGACAGTCGTGCCTTGAGGAGAAGTTGCGCTATGTCCGCCATTAATGTTAAGGCGGCCACCATTCATGGCAACCTGGCCACCATTCATAAGGCTTTCCATTTGCGCCGCTAATTGCAGCCCCTGCAGATTATTATGGGCATAGTTCTGCGCGCCTGCCGCCTGGTTGGATACCAGAGCGCCGACCAGATTGTTTGTATTTGGGTTAGTGCTTGTCAGCATATCGCTCACCTTCTTGCCGCCCGCAAGCGGTGTATTGAGCGTGCGGTCCAACTGGGTCTGGCCATTAGGGCCACTGAGCACATCAGCTGCCTTACGATTGATTTTTGCTGTCTCCGCAAGCGATGGGTTGTTTGTACTTCGTGCAAATTTTGCCTGCTGGTCTGCCAGTTCCCGGAGTGCAGCACCGGCATTGCGTGCATTACCCTGATTCAGCGCATCCATGTAGTCCTGCGAAGGATTTGCA
>JAGVKI010000192.1 GCA_020050695.1 Alphaproteobacteria bacterium
TGCATGGTTCGGCACCAATGGCAACAGGGATAACTGCGGCACGGGCAGCGGCAGGCAATATAAGTCACCCCTGAACACCTCGCAGCGCGGGCCGAACCTTTATTGCCCAACTCCTATTACCCCCCTGGTGGCCGAGAAAAACACCGTAACCGCTGCTATTAATGCATTGCAGCCGCAGGGTAATACCCATGTTGGCCTTGGCGCCGCATGGGGATGGCGCCTGCTATCGCCACGCTGGCGCGGCCTGTGGGGCGGGCAGATGAACAGCAACGACCTGCCGCTGGATTACGATGCGCCGCTTATGAATAAGGCAATGGTGCTTATGACGGATGGCGATAACACAATCAGTAACGGCAGCCGCGGAGCTTACTGGTACTTAAGTAATGGCAAGCTGGGGACAACTAACTCCACCAACGCGGTTACCCAGCTCAATACACGCACCACCAATACCTGTACAAGCATGAAGAATAATGGCGTTATTGTGTACACCATTGCGTTTGGCACCTCTTTCTCCAATTCCAGCCGCAATATGCTGCGCGGATGCGCCAGCAAGCCAGAATTCTATTTTGAATCACCTACGGGTGCTGACCTGCTAACTGTTTTCAGGAAAATCGGTGACTCGCTTGCGAACTTGCGCGTAAGCCAGTAGAATCCTGCGCAGTTTATGTTTATCTGCGCTGGAGTGATACTATGCCACGCTTACGTTATGCGCTTTTAATTAGTTCAAGCCTGCTGCTACTCGCATCTTGTAATGATGTAAAATTGCCGTTTGGCGACAAAGCAGCAGATGCCCCTTCTGCCGCCGTATCCGCAGCAGAACGCCCCGCACTGGACGCAGCCGCAAAACTCAAAGCTGAAAATAAACTTGAGGAAGCCGCCGTCGCATACAGCCAGATTGTGGCACGCAATCCCAAATCCGTAGAAGCCTCACTGGAACTGGCCGCCATTTACCGCAAGCTTGGCCAGAGCGATAAATCACTCGCCCTGATGCGCGCCTTTGAACCGCACGCCATCGATAACCCGCAGGTGCTCGCACAGCTGGGTTATGCGCTTATTGATATGAATGAACCACGCGGCGCTATTGCAGTATTCGACAAGCTGATGGCTATCAAAAACAACTACCCAGATGCGTATAATGGCAAGGCCGTGGCATTCGACCATACCGGCAATCATGCCGCTGCACAGGAACTATACCGCCGCGCGCTGAACCTGTCGCCAGGCGCGCCGCATATCCAGAACAACCTCTCCATGTCGCTTATACTCGATGGTAAGTCAAAGGAAGCCATCGCATTCCTGGAGCCGCTCTACGAGCAGGACAAAAATAATAAAGTCATCCGCCATAACCTGGCCATGGCATATGGCATCAACGGCCAGGATAAAAAATCCATGGAACTGAACCTGGTCGACCTGTCTAAAGACCAGGCGCAGGAAAACCTGATTTACTACAAGGAATTTGCGCGCCGGCAGAAGCTGGTGCAAAAGAACATCGCCAAAATAACAGACACGGTAAAACCCGTTGCCATGCCTGCGCCTACTCCTGCTCAGCCCGTTGAAGCAGTCGCAGAAATCACGCCGACCACAGCCCCCCAGACTGAAGCGCCCGCCATCACAGCTGAACCAGCACCTCAAACAACGACTGACATAGCAAAACCTGAAGAGGCGAGCCCTGCCTCAGGCACAGGGCAGGAACCTAAAGGCTTACTGGAAGAATACGGCGATCTCATTCAATTCAACTATTCCTATCCCGGTGCCAAACACTAGGAAAACGCTGTGATTACTTACCCATCGTAATCATAAGCTTGATTGCCGCAGGCGCGATAATCACAATAAACAGCGTAGGAAGAATAAAGATAATCATCGGCACCGTCATCAGCGCAGGAAGCTGCGCCGCCTTCTGCTCGGCATTAAGCATGCGCGTCTGGCGGAATTCAGCCGATAACACGCGTAGCGCCTGCGCAATCGGCGTACCGTATTTTTCCGTCTGGATCAGCACGCTGACAATACCCCTCACCTCCGGCAACTGGCAGCGCTCCGACATGTTCGATAGCGCCTTGTTACGGTCGGGCAGAAAGCCCATTTCCAGAGATGTCATGGTCAGTTCTTCGGCCATTTCGGGATAAGACAGCAGCAACTCGCGCGATACACGATCTAAACTTGCAGCCAGACTAAGGCCTGCCTCCGCGCATATGGTCATCAGGTCAAGCACGTCAGGCAAGGATTTGCGTATCTGGTGATAGCGCTTCTTACGCACGCGGCGCACATACCATACGGGTAACTTCAGCCCAAGATACGCGCCCAGCACCGGCCATATGTAATTGAACAGATACCAGCGAGAATTAGGATTAGCGCCAAGCGTCTGCATAATAAAAAATCCGGCGATACCAAGAATAATCGGCAATATCAGATTGAAAAACGCCACGACATAAATAGCGTCTTTGGAATGAAAACCTGCCTGCACCAGTAAGGTTTCTGTTTTGCCAATCTGGTTCTTTTTGATTAGCTGCAGGCCATTTACCACCTTGCGTATGAAATTCACGCTCGCTTCGGGTTTGCGGCGCTGGCGGGCGCTGGTCGCCTGGTTACGCATGGCGCGGTGGCGCTCCTGGATCACCTTCACACGGCTCGACATGCTGTCACGCGGCATCAGCAGGAAATAAAGCACCAGCACACCCACGCACAGCACGGCAGCAATCAGCAGCATGACCATATCGTCTGACTGCATGGATGGCGGTAGCATTACTTTGATGTCTTCAAACATGTACGGTCTTTATTAAATTTCAAACTGTGTCATTTTTTTCATAATCCAGCCGCCGGTGACCATCATGCCAGCAGCTACACCCGCCCAGAAATTTCCGCGCGGATCAACAATCAAAAGATTCATGTAACCCGGGCTGATCAGACTGATCAGTGCCACCACCACAAAAGGCAACGCGCCAATAATCATCGCCGATGCACGCGCTTCCGAAGACATCGCCTTGATCTTCATGCGCATCAGGAAACGCCCGCGCAGCACTTCGGACAGGTTATTTAAAATCTCCGCAAGGTTACCGCCTGTTTCGCGTTGGATCACAATACTGGTAGTAAAAAAATTAAACTCGGTCAGGTTCAGTTTCTTTGCCGTTTCCTGTAGTGCACGTTCCATGGGAACGCCCAGCTTCATGGTATTGGTCACACTGACAAAGGTACTGCCGACCGGATCAGGGATTTCCTGCGATACCACCACAAATGATTCCGATACCGGAAGCCCTGAACGCAGGCCGCGCACAATAAGGTCAATCGCATCGGGAAATACTTTCAGGAAGGCTTTGGATTGTTTATCAATGGAGCGCTTGAGCAGCTTAAGCGGCAGCCATACGCCAAATACAAAGCCAGCACCTGCGCTTATCATCAGTGATTTTCCCAAAATAAAATGCACTACAGAAAAAATCCCAACGGCCCACACGGCGCGGCGCAGCACATACTGTTTGGCGGTTACACGTTTTCCTGCACGCTCCAGTCTGTTTTCAATGGTCTTAAAATCCGGCAGCGGCTTGGTAAGCCAGTAAGCAATACCCTTGAGTTCCACACGCTTGCGGCGCAGCGAAATATCCGATGCCACCTGCGCATGCACATTGCCGCGACGCAGCTTGATGCGCTGAATATGGCGTTGCATTTCCACGCGCTTGCTGCGCACAGAAAGTAAAATAGCTATAATGGTAAACACGACAATCACCGTGACCAGCGTGGTCAGGTTTTCCATGATAATGGCTATAATGGCGTCCATAGGGCTTACCCTTTCGCGTCGCCCTGCCCTTGCACCATCGCCTCAATTAGCGCCTGCTCAAGCCCGAAATAGGATGCTTGCGGTGTAAAGTTAGGACGTATGCCACTTGAGCGGAACTCACCGATCAGCTTGCCGTTTTCATCTTCTCCCTGGAATTCGTAATTAAACAAATCCTGGGTAATAATTACATCGCCTTCCATGCCAACCACTTCGGTCACATGGGTAATGCGGCGCACACCATCACGCATACGGCTAATTTGTATAATCAGGTTTACGGCGCTGGCAATCTGCGTGCGCACCGCCTTGCTTGGCAGGTTGATACCGGCCATGCCGATCATGTTTTCCAGACGCGTAAGCGCTTCACGCGGGGTGTTGGCGTGCAGCGTACCCATGGAACCATCATGGCCTGTATTCATAGCCTGCAGCAGATCAAATGCTTCAGGGCCACGTACTTCGCCGAGGATAATGCGGTCAGGACGCATACGCAGCGCGTTCTTCACCAGGTCACGCATGGTGATTTCACCTTGTCCTTCCAGGTTGGCATGGCGTGTTTCCAGCGGCACGACATGCGGCTGCTGTAACTGCAATTCCGCCGCATCCTCGATGGTTACAATGCGTTCGCCATGGCTGATCATGCGCGATACCGCGTTGAGCATGGTGGTTTTACCCGAACCCGTACCGCCAGAGATAATGATATTCAGGCGGATGGCACCGCATATTTTAAGCAGTTTGCACAGCGGTTCAGAAATATTCTTGGTGCCCACCATCACATCCAGCGTGATTTTTTTCTGGGAGAATTTACGAATCGAAATCGAGGTGCCGCGAATAGCGCAAGGCTGGGAAATAACGTTCACGCGCGAACCA
>JAGVKI010000113.1 GCA_020050695.1 Alphaproteobacteria bacterium
ATTTACAGCACCCACCTGTTACGCCATCTGCGCCTGACCATCGGGCGTAATATCCATCAGCGCCGCAGCGACCGGAAGCTGACACTGCACAAACTGGCGAAACTCACCGGCATCTCCGAAGGCCTGCTAGATCATTACGAACTCGGCAAAAACGAAATCGCGCTGGATGAGATGCTGAAAATCGCCTGCGCGTTGCGCGTGCCGGTGGCGGATCTGATGCAGGCATGAGCAAAGAAACCGCCGAAACCCTGCTATTCGAGCGCGAGAAACTCTACGAAGAAATATGGACGGAACCCATGATGCAGGTGGCCAAGCGTTATGGCATTTCCGATGTCGGCCTTGCCAAAATCTGTAAGAAGATGAGCATTCCGCGCCCACCGCGCGGCTATTGGACAAAGAAATCCTACGGTGTGAGCACCAGAAAAGAGCATCTGCGCCCCGCCACCGTCCAGACGCAAACCGTCGCCGTGGTGGAGCGCGACACCAAGCACCTGGCAACCATCAACGACCAACGCCGCATCCAAGCCCCCGAATTCGCCACCGAGCGCCAGAAAATCCGTCGCCTGAAGATCGCCCTACGCGACATGGAAATCGCCCGCCGTACCCGCTTGTATCTGGAGGCGATGCAGGCGCTGCCGGATGCCGCCGAATCGGAGCAAGCGCAGTGGTTGGCATGGGTGGCACAATATGCCAACCATATCGACCCAACGGTTAATTTCACTATGGCGGGTGTCAAAGCCGGGAAAGGCTCAGCGCCGGTCTATAAATTCACGGCGCAGGGGTTTGTGGATGATTAGATACGGGGTGAATTGTCTATTACTCTGTGCAGATAAGGCTTATTTGTACAGAGTAATGGACAGTTCGAGCGTCCCGTTCGGGATGATTTTTGAAAAATACACCTGATTCTTGCCTTAATCGTCCCGCTCGGGATGATTTTGTTTCTCGTACATCTCGTGGTCGCTCCCAACCGAAAAATCTTCACGCTGCAGAAGTGAAAAGTTTTGATTATAAGAAAATTTTCCTCTATTTTCCCATAAACAAAACAGGGATAAAACCGCTATGGACTCGGACATCATGACCATTCGGGAGGTTGCTGAGTATCTGAAACTCACAGAGAAAACGACCTACCGATTAGCCGCTGAGGGTGAGTTGCCGGGCTTTAAGGTCGGTGGTTCATGGCGCTTCAAACGGCAGGATTTGGAAAAGTGGATTGCTGCACAGAAGAAAGCCACGGCGGGGGATAAGAAGCCATGAGCGACTTCGAGGAATACAAAAAAATCGGTGAACCCGGCAAACGCAAAAAAGCGGAAAACTGGGGTGTCGCCATTGGCTTACAGCAAGTAGATGGGCTGACGCCTTCCAAACACCTGATTAAAATTGCTAAGGATAATATCGAAGGCAAAATTTCGGTTGAGGATGCCGAAGAGCAAATCAGCAGCTATTACAAACAAAACCCGCCAAAAACGAGCGCAGGGCAGAAAAAACGCGAGGCGGATGAAGTTTCCTCGCGCATCAACAAGCTGCTTAGCAGGAATGCTTTTACCTTCAGCCCTGCCGAATATATCGCCATCCATAAATATCTGTTCACGGGTATTCTGGACAAAAAAATAGCGGGCAAAATTCGCACTTACGACATCACCAAAGCCGAACCGATATTGAACGGCGAGACCGTCTATTATGGCAGCGCAGATAACCTGGGCGAAACGCTGGAGTATGATTTCGTCCAGGAAAAGAAATTCAACTACAAAGGATTGTCCAAAACAGAAGCGGTAGAGCACATTGCCAAATTTGTATCAGGCATTTGGCAGATTCATCCGTTTGCTGAGGGTAATACCCGGACCACCGCCGTATTTCTTATCAAGTATCTTCGCACGCTTGGATTTAATGCGGATAATGAACTGTTTGAAGAAAATGCACTCTATTTCCGGAATGCGCTGGTGCGAGCCAATTACCAGAACCTTGAAAAAGATGTGCATTATACGCCGGAGTATCTTCACCGCTTCTTCGATAATCTGATGCTGGGTAAAAAGAATGCCCTGCGTAATAGTGATATGCAGGTTGGCGCGCGCCCAGAAAACGCCCAGAAAACGCCCAGAAAACGCCCAGAAAACGCCCAGAGCATTCTGGATGCATTGGCACAAAACCCATTCGCTAGCCGCCAGCAACTGGCGAAAATACTAGGTATGACGGAAGATCGAGTAAAATGGAATATCAGCAAGCTACGCGATGCAGGTGTTCTCCGCCGTGTTGGTGCCGCTAAGGGCGGACATTGGGAAGTCATTGATAATAAGAAATAGGGTGTGGCTAATGTCGACATTAGGCTGGCTTGGTAAAGTAAATACTATGCGCGCGGTAGGTGCATGACATACATCGCACGCAGATTGGAAGTCGTGCAGGAGGATGGGAAAGCCGTCGAGTATAGCGACGCAGAGTTTTTCGCGCTGCAAGCACCGCTGGTTGTTCTCGGCGAGCCGGGTGCAGGAAAGAGCGTGTTGGTTAAGGAATTTCAGAAAACGTCAGGTTCACAATTTTACTACGCATCCGGGCTCTTTCCTGAATCGATTGCTCCTGCCTTATTGCCTGCACGCATCATTATTGATGGGCTTGATGAAATTACTGCATACAAGCCTGGTGCGCCTATCGTGGATATTTTAGGGAAGCTGGCAATGCACCAGCAGCCGAACTTTGTCCTGACCTGCCGAGCGGTGGATTGGCAGCATGCGGCCAATAGCACAATTATTTCACGACATTGGCAACAAGCGCCGGTCGTTGGGAGGCTGCTCCCATTGAATGATGAAGAAATCATAAGCTTCATTGCTGCGGAAGATAGCACCCAGAATGGTGCAGCCTTTTTGAAGGAGGCGCGAAAACGTGACGTGGCTGACCTGTTGCGCAACCCACAAAATCTTCTCATGCTGCTAAAAACGGTTAAGAATAGCGGATGGCCTACCACCCGCTCAGAATTATTCGAGCGGTCTTGTGCTGCGTTAGTTGCAGAAGAAAATGAAATGCACGGCTCGCTGAGCGGCAGCGTGCGTCCGGCTAGCGATGTATTACTACAAGCTGCAGGCTTTGTATGCGCACAGCTGTTGCTTTCGGGAACAGGAAGCATTGCCGTCGATGGAGTCAGCACCGAATCCCAGAAAAATGCCACAGATTTTACTAGCGAGGCTTTTGATGCCGCCATCATTAGGCAAGCAATCGCGACCAAAATTTTCCGTACGGCTGGACATAATACCGTGGAACCTTGCCATCGAACCGTGTCGGAATATCTGGCTGCGCGTTGGCTTGCAAACGCGCTATCTGGCCAATTGTCTTTAACGCGATTGGAACAACTCATTTACGGAAACGATTACATTGTTCCCTCTGCACTTAGGGGGCTTCATGCCTGGCTTGCTACATTGTCACCCAGCATTGCGAAAGCGCTGATTGCTAGAGACCCATACGGGTTCTTCCGGTATGGCGATGCGGCTACACTTAACCTAGAAGAAGCGCAGTATCTTCTGCAATCGCTTGAGGCCTTGGCGGATATTGACCCATACTTCCGTAGCGAGGACTGGCACGCTACATTCGGGCGCGGTCTGGCCAGAACGGATCTACGGGACGATATTATTCGTGTCATTCGTAATCACGTTGCGCCATATCAGCTAAAGCATCTGATTATCGAATCTATCCAGGGCGATCCTTTTGCCGATAGCATCGCGGAAGACCTGCTAGCATTGGTGTTGGATACTGCTGTAACACCTGTAGAGCGACATGCTGCTGTGGAGGCGTTGGCCGAATGCAAGACGCAGCCAAATTGGCCGGAAACTGTAGGAAAGCTGCGCGAGTCAGGTGATGTAGAGTCGCTGAGAATTGCCTTACAGTATATCATACAAGACCAGGTAGGAGCATTCAGCGGCAGTACCATCGCAGAAATCCTAGTCGCAATATCGGAGGAAATGGCAGAAGAAGATGGTCCCAATTACGCGGGGATTGGCTGGGGACTCGACAAAAAAATGTCTATTTCTCAACTTGAAGATGCACTTCATGTGCTAGCAGAGTGTGCGCCACCAGAGAGATACTCACAAAAGCGCAGGCGATATGAAGAACCAGAGGCATGGATATATCGGTTCGCACAGGAGCGTCTAGAGCGTGCCGCGCCTCCACCTGCATCAACCCTATGGTCATGGCTAAAACATTCCGAGAAACATAATTACCATCGCTCAGAGTGGGATAAATATAGCAAAGAGTTTTTCTCCCAATATCCTGACTATCGACGCGCCATCCAAGCAGAAGCTCTCGCTGCTGTGCCGGATACAGAGGATTTGTGGATGGCATTACACTACATAGGCGATGCCAGCGCAGGCTTGTGGCTGCGTGAAGATGACGTTCTTTTCCACATAGATGCGCTGGCTAAAGAGTCG
>JAGVKI010000208.1 GCA_020050695.1 Alphaproteobacteria bacterium
CAATCGGGCGGTTTTGCTTCAGTGCTGCCTTAAAAGTATCTTCGGCAGCAAGGGCGGATGCCCCCTCTTCCAGCAATTTCTCCAGCATGCCCGCAATATGGATATGCGCCTTGGGAAAGGAAAGGTGGGAATCCTGAATGGCGTGGTTTAAATGCTCGCAGGTAAGAAGCCTCGCCAGAGCAATGGCGGTTCCGGTTTCGGCCATGGTCTGTTCCAGCGCGTCAAGCCAGATGGCATCGAACCGGTCGGATTGTAAGAGCTTATTGCGCTCACGCATGGCAAACTCATATTCATTCACGCGTGAGGCATGCTCGGTATCGAAACTATACACCAAACGATCAAAGAATTTGCGGGCGGTAGAGGCGCTTTCCTGAAACAGCTGTTCCATCTGCGGGGTGAGCCACACCAGTGAAAAATGCCGCCCTAGTTCAGCCTGTCCTTTGACAAGTTTGCCATCAATTTTAGTGATGCGTTTATCGTTCGATGAATCGTCGCTGGCTTCAGGATCACGTCCCGTGCCAATCTTTACTTCGCCGTCGCGCCCGTAGATAGTGGCTGCTACCGTCCATGGCTGCCCGCCGGATGCATGGTTATCCAGTTCTGAAAGTCGCGCGCGGCGTATGCCACGCCCTGGCGTAAGCAGGGAAATGGCTTCGAGTATATTGGTTTTGCCCGCGCCGTTACGTCCGGTGAGCACCACAGGCGAACTGTCTACTTCTATGCGGCTATAGCTGTAATTACGAAAATGTGAAAGCGCGATACTGCTGAGAGATAGGGTCTTTTTCTGTACTGCGTTATAGGCCTGTGAGTCTTGATTTCCTGTGGTTTCTGTCAGCATGGGTATCGTTGTTATTTTCCTTCCCGGACAGGCGTGCAGTCGGAATGTTTATAGGCGGTGAGCACCTGCCAGTAATTGTCCTGTGCGGCAATGTTCCTGAGCATGGCAATGCTTGGCTTATTGAGCACTTTGATCTTTACGACATCGTTTTCAAATACCACATTGCTGGTATTGTATTTCTTCAGGAAATCTTCTTTTTTCTCTTTGTTCAGCTGGTAAATGACAAAGCTATCTTTGGTTGCCGTGTATTTATAAAGCTGCCCGTCTTTTTCCTTGGGCTTTTTAACCATGAGAAAACTGTAGCTGCCAATAGCAAGCGTGCGTGCATCTGGCACTTCTTTGTCGCCATTGTCGAACTGATAACTGTCTTTATTTTTTTTGAAACGCAGGCATTGGTCTGCTGCCTGTTTTTCCGGCATCCACGAGCCCTCAAGCTGAGGATCGAGGGTGCCTTCATTCCAATAAACGCCGAAATCATCGACATTGATGCACGCCATCAATGCGAGGCAGGTCAGTAACGAAAGCTGCCAGCGTTTAATGGGTTTCATCAGACACGCATCGGCATGATTACATAGAGTGCGCCTACATCTGCGGTATCACGCACGATGGCCGGTGATGCGCCGTCATTAAACAGGAACTGCGCGGTATCCCCTTCAATGCGGGCCATCATGTCCAGCAGGTAGCGGGAGTTAAAGCCCACTTCAATCAGGCCAGCTGAATAGTTCACATCTACTTCTTCCGAAGCGGTGCCATGTTCAGGGCTGCTTGCCGACAAGGTAAGCTTGCCGCTTTCGAGCTTGAACTTAATAGCACGCGATTTTTCAGACGAGATAACCGACACGCGGTCAACCGACTGGGTAAACAGCTTGCAGTCAACTTCCATCAGCTTATCGTTATTGCTTGGAATCACGCGTTCGTAATCCGGGAAGTTACCGTCAATAAGCTTGGAAACGAGTACGGCATTGCCGCACACAAAACGGATTTTGGTATCGGAGAGTGAGATTTCAACATCGCCGTCGCTGCCTTCGATAAGCTTTTTCAGCTCATGGATTGCTTTGCGTGGGATGATTACGCCTGGCATGCCATCGGCGCCAGCAGGAAGCGATACTTCGATACGTGCCAAACGGTGACCGTCGGTTGCAACAGCGCGCAGAACCTTGTCTTTGCCGTTACCAGCCGCATGCAGGTAGATACCGTTGAGGTAGTAGCGGGTTTCCTCGGTAGAAACGGCAAAGCTCGGCTTGTCGATAAGCGACATGCATTCAGCGGTTTTCAGCGAGAAATTATGGCTCAGTTCGCCTTCTGCCATGACTGGGAAATCATCAACCGGCAGGCATGCCAGCGAGAAGCGTGACTGGCCAGCGCGGATGGTAACTTTGCCGCCATCATCGCTGGTGGAAATTTCGATCTGCGCGCCGTCAGGCAGCTTGCGCACGATGTCATAGAAGGTGTGTGCCGGAACGGTAGTGGCACCCGCCTTATTAACCGTAGCCTGCACTTTTTCAACAATGGCAATATCCATGTCGGTTGCAGTCAGAGCCAGGCTGTCGCCCTTGGCTTCGATTTTTACGTTGGATAGCACTGCAATGGTGCCGCGCTTTTCTACCACGGACTGTACGTGACCAAGGCCTTTAAGTAAGTGTGCACGTTCAACGACAACTTGCAATGGTACGTGTTTGGCGGTGGTTGCTGCTTCTGTAGCGCTGGCTTGGCTCGACATAGAGGCCCTCATAGATTGGTTAAATTAGGAATTGTTAATGCACTATAGCAGTCAGGTAACGCGTGGCAAATCTTTTTGTAACGTTAAAGAGCCTTTTAGCTCTGCAACATTTTTTCCAGCAATTTGATGTCCTGTGCGAATTCGTTATCTGCTCCCATCAGCTCCTCTACACGCTTGACCGCATGCATGACCGTGGTGTGATCCTTGCCGCCAAATTTCCGGCCGATTTCCGGCAGGCTTTTTGATGTCAGGCGCTTTGACATGAACATGGCCACCTGGCGCGGACGGGCAACAGCGCGTGAGCGACGGGCCGAATGCATGTCAGATACTTTTATATTATAATGAGCGGCCACCTGCTTCTGGATTTCATCAATC
>JAGVKI010000135.1 GCA_020050695.1 Alphaproteobacteria bacterium
ATGGCAAGCCAGGTGGCGGTTTTCTGGTAATGCTTGCCTTTGCTGTAGTGCTGTACACCATGTATGTATGGTGGCGCGATGTGGTAAAAGAAGCACGTGTTGATAAGGCGCATACCGGCGCTGTGAGCCGTGGCCTGCGTTTTGGCATGGCGCTGTTCATTACCTCTGAAGTATTATTCTTTGCTGCATTTTTCTGGGCATTTTTCAATGCCAGCACCCTGCCTAAAGCGCCGCTTGGGGATACCTGGGCGATTGCTGATGGCATCTGGCCGCCGCAGGGTATTTCGACCTTCAACCCATGGGAACTGCCGTTCCTCAACACCCTTATCCTGCTGCTTTCGGGCACCACGGTGACCTGGGCGCATTATGCGATCCTGCAGGGCGACCGTAAAAACACGATCCAGGCCCTGTGGTATACCGTAATACTGGGCGCGATTTTTACTGCCTGCCAGGCGTTTGAATATTCGCATGCTGCCTTTGGTTTCAAAGACGGCGTGTATGCGTCCACCTTCTACATGGCAACCGGCTTTCACGGCTTCCACGTACTGGTAGGCACGATCTTCCTGGCGGTGTGCCTGGTGCGTGCGTACAAAGACCATTTCACTCCTGATAAGCATCTGGGCTTTGAATTTGCCGCATGGTACTGGCATTTCGTAGACGTGGTCTGGTTGTTCCTGTTCGTATTCGTGTATTGCGATATGGCTAATAAGCTGATGCCTGCCTTCACCGCTATCTTCACCGGCCTTAATATGCTGGTTCTCGGTGTAGCGGCTATGGCGGCATGCGGTTACCTGGCATACCGCAAACTGGCATCAGGCGGCCTTAGCACCCATCATTAATGGCAGATAGCCCCGCCAGCCTTGCCCGTGTGGCATTTGGTGGCCGGTGTCCTGCGTGCGGTCAGGGAAAGCTGTATAAAAGCTGGCTGGAAATTACTGACGAATGCTCGGTGTGCCATCTTTCTTTTCGTGAACATGAACAGGGCGATGGCCCGGCCTTTTTTGGCGTACTTATTGTCGGTGCTGCAACGGCTATTGGCGCTGCGGTGGTTGAAATCAAATACGAGCCGCCCTTCTGGCTGCATGCGGCCATATGGCTTCCCTTTGTGGTGATTGCATCGCTATTGTCGCTGCGCTGGCTCAAGGCGGCGCTTATCGGTGTGCAGTACCATCTGCGGCGCCAGGATTTTAATAAGGATAAATAAAAAAAGGCTGGAGAATTTCTCCAGCCTTTTTCATTTCAAAGCCAATAAGCCTTATGTTCTTGTTGCTTATGCCTTGGCCTTTTTCTTAGGTGCCTTGGACATTGGGCTAACTTTTGCTTCCTGGCTCATCACCGCTTCAAACGCAGCCAGTGCCGTCAGGTTCAGGATTTCTGAGATGTTTGCGTTCATCTGCACGATCTGCGCAGGGCGCGACAGGCCCTGGGTGATCGGGCCTACGGTTACGCCGTCACCGAGTTCCTGCATCAGCTGCGCCGAAATATGGGCCGAATGCAGGCCTGGCATGATCAGCAGGTTGGCAGGGCCGGTAAGGCGGCAGAACGGGTAGAGCGCAAGTAGTTCGCCGTTGAGGGCAACGCTGGCGGACATTTCGCCGTCATATTCGAAATCCACCTTCATCTCATCAAGGATATGGATGGTTTCACGCAGGCGGTCCGCACGTTCGCCCATCGGGTTGCCGAAGGTCGAGTAGGACAGGAGCGCAGCGCGCGGCTCATGGCCCATCTTGCGCGCCAGTTCCGCCGTTTTGATGGTGATATACGCAAGCTGTTCTGCGTTTGGCAGTTCCTGTACGGTTGTGTCGCTGAAGAACAGGGTGCGGCCTTTGGCCACAATCATGGACGTACCGAACAGATGTTCGCCTGGCTTTACATCGATCACGCGGGTGATGTTTTCGCGCGATACGTTGTAGTTGCGGGTCACACCGGTGATCATGGCATCGCCATGGCCCAGCTGCAGCATGCAGGAAGCGAAGATGTTACGGTCGTTCTTCACCATACGCGCCACGTCGCGGTACAGATAGCCTGAGCGCTGCAGGCGCGGGTACAGATAGTCGATATATTCGTCTACATGTTTGCTTACCGCTGCGTTTGCGATTTCGATATTCTGGTAATCGGCAACGCCCATTTTCTTCATCGAAGCATGGATGCGCTCTACGCGGCCCACCAGGATTGGTTTGCCATAACCATTGTCGCGCCACTGCACTGCCGCGCGGATGATCTTTTCTTCTTCGCCTTCGGCAAAGATAACGCGCTGCGGATTCTCACGGATCTTATCAAAGATGTGCTGCAGGCTGTTGGCTGTCGGGTCACGGCGTGCTGCTAGTTCTTTTTTATAGGCCGTGATGTCGATGATCGGCTTGCGGGCTACCTTGCTGCGCATAGCGGCCTGAGCAACGGCTACTGGAACCGTGGTCATCAGGCGCGGATCGAATGGAGCCGGGATGATGTATTCCGGGCCAAACTCCATCTGGCGGCCACCGTAAGCAGCGGATACTTCTTCAGGCACTTCTTCACGTGCCAGCGCAGCGATAGCTTCTGCAGCAGCGATTTTCATTTCCTCATTGATCTGCGATGCACGCACGTCGAGCGCGCCGCGGAAAATATATGGGAAGCCCATTACGTTATTTACCTGGTTCGGATAGTCCGAACGGCCGGTAGCAATGATCGCGTCCGAACGCACGGCACGCACGTCTTCAGGGCGGATTTCAGGATCAGGGTTTGCCATGGCAAAAATAATCGGATTCGGCGCCATTGATTTGACCATTTCCTTGGTCACAGCGTCTTTGGATGCAAGGCCGAGGAACAGGTCAGCGCCTTCCATGGCGTCTTCCAGGGTGCGCTTTTTGGTTTTCACCGCATGTGCTGATTTCCACTGGTTCATGCCTTCGGTGCGGCCTTCGTAGATCACGCCGGTCTTATCCACCAGCAGCGCGTTCTCGTGCTTCACGCCCATGCGTTTGATCAGTTCTAAGCAGGCGATACCGGCAGAGCCAGCACCGAGCACTACTACTTTTACGTCTTCGAGTTTACGGCCAGTCAGGTGCGCGGCGTTGATAAGGCCAGCGGCGCAGATGATGGCGGTGCCATGCTGGTCGTCATGGAATACAGGGATGTCCATGAGTTCGCGCAGGCGCTGTTCAATGATAAAGCATTCCGGAGCCGCAATATCTTCCAGGTTGATACCGCCCCAGGATGGGCCAAGCAGTTTCACGCAGTTGACGAATTCGTCCACATCGCGGGTGTCGACTTCGATGTCGATGCCGTCAATGTCGGCGAAGCGTTTGAAGAGAATCGCCTTGCCTTCCATCACCGGTTTGGAAGCGAGCGCGCCAAGGTTACCAAGGCCCAGTACGGCGGTGCCGTTGGAGATAACCGCTACGAAGTTGCCGCGCGCGGTATAGTCGTATGCCTTGCTTGGGTCTTTGTGAATTTCGAGGCAGGGAATCGCAACGCCTGGTGAATAGCCAAGCGACAGGTCGCGCTGCGTCATCAGTGGTTTGGTCGGCAGGATGGAAAGTTTGCCTGGCTTGCCTTCGGAGTGATAGGCGAGTGCTTCTTCGTTAGTGATGGGTTGTTTCTCTTTTGACATCGTTTCCACCTGTAATTAGGATAAACTAAATTTATGCGGCCAAATTTACAAAGGTTGCGGACGCCAGAATTTGTGCGGCGCAACATAAGTTTATGAATTTCATAATGAAGAGCCTTACTCTCATACAGGGGCTGCGAATGCAAGGAAAATTTGCAGTTTCGCATGGTTTTGAGGGGTGGGTCAGACGCAGCTAACAAGGAGATTGAATGCCATCTGCAACGCTTTTATTCGCTAGCCTCTTGACTCTGCTTTATCTTTACCTCACCTGGCAGGTGATAAGCCGTCGTCGGAACTACCGTACGCCGTATGGTTTTTCTGAGCAGCATCCTGATCTGGAACGTGCCATCCGCGCCCATGGCAACTTCCAGGAGTATACGCCATTATTCCTGATTTTATTGTTTTTATTTGAAACGCAGGTGCAGCTTTCCTGGCTGTGTTATCTGCTCGGCGCATTGTTTTTTTTGGGGCGTGTATCACACGCCTGCTCATTGCTTTCGGTGGAAACCAAGCGCCTGAAGCGCGGGGAGCGTTTATCGGTGGCGTTCCGCCTGCGCTTTTTCGCTATGACGCAGACGCTGACATCGCTTAGCGTATTGGCGGTATTGCTGCTGATACATTATGCGCTGACTTGAATATTAGCGCTCACGTACGGGCGCTAGCATAAGGTTGGCGGCGCTTGCCAGTTCTTTAAACTGGCTGAGTGTTTCATTACGCAGATGCGTGGCCGCCGCCGCATATTGCTGCGCTTCTTCGGTATGAAATTTATAGCGCTGGTAATCCACCTCCGGGTCAGCTTTTGCTGCGGGTGATGGGTCATCAAAGTGATCCGGGGTGCCGGACGCTACCATGGTAGCGTAGGCGTCATCATTACCCGCATGTTTTGCAAATTCATCTGCCTTCTTAGCATATTCTATCTGCTGGCGGGCGATCATTTCAATAAAGGTGGGTGCCATTTCGATGGCGCGTTCCTGCGCGAAGCTAGGTTCAGCGCCCTGAGAGAGGCGTATCAGGCCCGATTCCATGTCGCGCCATACCCGTTCGCGTGTGTAGAGAATATCATCGGGCGTAGGGCTTTGCGGTACGCCGCCTTCACTCAATAATTTTTCCTCGTCATGGCGTGCATGCCCCTCGCAAAGGTCGATAGTGGAACTTAACAGGTCTGCAACTGTATCAAAGCCCGGTTTAGAGGCGAGGATTTCCGCCGCCAGTTCAGCAGCTCGTTTTGGGTCCCTGATATTACCGGAACGGGCAGAAGACATAAAAACTCCTCAAAAGAATGCGCAGTATAAATATTAATTTCTATTAGTTAATTATCCCTAAAAACTTCCCTTTGTTTCACTGTTATAAGCTGCTATAAAATGATCTATGGCAAGCCTAACCACTGAAATTACTGAAGAAAATCAAATACCCCCGTCGCAGGATATTGCATCGGCAACACCGGCTATGCAGCAATATCTGGCGCTTAAAGCAGCCCATAAGGATTATTTGCTGTTCTACCGCATGGGCGATTTTTACGAATTGTTTTTTGACGATGCGGTGCAGGCCTCGCAGATACTTGATATTGCGCTGACCAAGCGCGGCAAGCATGCGGGCAATGACATTCCGATGTGCGGGGTACCGGTGCATAGCAGCGATATGTATTTAGAGCGCCTGATTGTATCGGGCTGCAAAGTAGCTATTTGCGAGCAGATGGAAGACCCGGCGGAAGCCAAAAGGCGCGGGGGCTACAAGGCTATCGTGCAGCGTGATGTGGTGCGTATTGTAACGCCCGGCACGCTGACGGAAGAAAGCCTGCTCGATGCGCGTCAGGCTAATTTTCTGGCAGCGCTTGCAGGCCAGCCGGGCGAGATGGCGCTGGCATGGCTTGATATTTCCACCGGCGAATTTTTTGTATGCGATGTGCCCCAGGCCAGTATCGCCGCGCAGCTTGCGCGCGTTTCGCCCAAGGAAATCATCATTGCCGATAATTTAAGCGAATCGCCGCTGCTTGTGAATATTGTTCAGGAATGGAAAACCCAGCTGACTATTCAGCCTGCCAGCGTGTTTGATTCCCGCCGCAGCGAGCGACTGCTCAAAGAAACCTATGCGGTTACATCACTCGATGCGTATGGCTATTTCACGCCAGCGCAGCTGTCGGCCTGCGGCGCGCTGCTGGATTATGTGAAGCTGACGCAAAAAGCATCGCTGCCGCGTCTTGATGCACCGAAGCTGCTGCAAGCCAGCGAACATATGCTGATCGATGCGGCCAGCCAGCGTAATTTAGAATTGATGGTAACGCTCTCAGGCCAGCGCAAAGGCAGCCTGTTTTCGGTGATTGATGAAACGGTAACGGCGCCGGGCGCGCGTTTGCTTGGCAGTTGGCTGATGTCTCCCTCGACTGATGCAATGCTGATTGCCGGCCGCCAGGATGCCATTGCCTGCCTGCTCGAATCATCGGACCTGCGCGCACACATACGTGCTTACCTTAAAGAATCTGCTGATATTGAACGGGCCATCTCGCGCCTGAGCTTAGGCCGTGGCGGCCCGCGCGACATGCTGGCGGTGATGCAGGGGTTGCTCTGTGCGCATCGTGTACGCGTGCAATTCGAAAAGCAGGAGCAGCCTGAACTACCGGCGCTGCTGGAAGGGCTGCGTGACCAGCTAGATCGGAAGAG
>JAGVKI010000234.1 GCA_020050695.1 Alphaproteobacteria bacterium
CGCAAAGGGCGACACCCACTCACGGCCGCGCCGACCCCGCCCAGCCGTCTGCCGCTCGGCAAAGCAGGCATGACCACTACTGAGACTTCCGAGTTGTTCCAGCAGATGACGATTAGTTGAGTGAATCTCAGGATGAAGTTCAAGCGCCGTTAGCCGTGAACGACTCACCTCATCCATCGCCGCCTCGATAAGATGTTGTTCCAACAGCTCAACAGCCGTCGCCAAACGATACCCTTTACCACTCACCGAGTAACACTCTACCCCCAATGTTTGCAGGGTCTGGATATGCTTCCAGATCATCGTACGGCTCACACCAATCGCCCGCCCAAGCGCCTCGCCAGAGTGAAAACGGCCATCCGCCATAATACTAAGCAACTCGATTTTTGCAGCCATAGAGAGATGTTAACAGGGGGTCCATCATAACGGGCTAAATTTGCCCAACCACAAAAAAGCCAAGGGTAGAAAGTGTTACCAGGGCTTTCCACCAGATCGGGAAATCGAATATGTAAAATACCAGCGCCAGCACCAGCGGTATCATGAACAGCAGGTACATGCCCATCATCAGCATATCCACCACATAGGTAGTAAGCGTGTATGGGAAATAATCAGGGTTCAGCAGGAAATACACCGACGCCGAGGCCTGTATGAAAAGTGATGCGCGCGCGAGGTAAATACCCGGCATCATCCATGACGGCAGCAGGAAGGATAACAGGCACAGCAATGCGCACACCCCCAGATTGATCCAGCTATGCGAAGCCGTTGGGATTGCTGCATCCAGCTGCGGATAGGGCATATTCACCGACTGGCCAATAATGCCAACCATGGTATGGCCGATCTGGACATTGTCGAACAGTTTAGGCAGCCAGAAGGCAAACACCTCTTCCCAGAACATGCCCACATAACCAAAGGACATCCACATACCGAGAATAAATATGACCGGCATGAAGATCATGCCCATTCGCGTGGCCGCGCCAAATTTGATGATCTTGAAGGCATGGTGCATCGGGATGATGCGCCCCTGGGAGTTGCTGTAACGTGTCTCCAGCAGCCTTTTTTTACGGGTTTCCGGGAGCATCTAGAACTCCCTGAACACGCCGAAATAGCCGCCAACACGGTTATAATTCGGGTTCGTGTAATAATCGACGCGGGTGCTGAAGCCCCAGTCATTGTCGTAGCCCCAGTCACTTAGCATCCACTGACGCCAGATGAATGATACGTTGTGGCTGTAAAATTCACTCAGCAGGTTGCCAGGACCAATCAGCTGGTACGCTTCGCGGCCATAGCCATAGCGAAGGGTTACGAAGTAATTTTCGGTGCGGCCATTGGTAATAGCCAGGAACCCGGACGCGGAATTGATGCTGCCAGGGCTACTGATATTGTAGCGTATGCCGTTTTCAAATATCCAGTACGGGTGGAAATACCAGGTGGTGCCAAAGAACAAGCTGTTATCGGCATAAATATCGCGCGACTGGAAGTGTCCATAACCGATGGTGGTTACAAAATTGCGGCCTTCGAGCCATTTTTTATTCAGGAACGCATCCACGCGGTACGTCGGCAGGAAGAAGCCGCCGGTACTGGTGCCAATATTCACATCGCTGTACCAGTCTTCATCGAAGCTATGGACGTTGCCCACGGAGAAGTAGTTGCCGCTGTCGCGGAACTGGCGTTGATGCAGATACTCCGCCTTGAAACGGTCTGTTTCGCTATATTGGAATTCACCGCGCACGCCCTGGCCAAACCAGTCACCCTGGTTCTTGCTGACAGCAGAATAATTCACGCCTGCTTCTACAAAATTGGGCGATACGGCAGAAGGCGCGAGCGCTTTTACCGGCAAACCCGGCTCACCAGGCACCGGACGCGCTGGTTGTTCAAGGATCATTTCTTCAGGCATTGGCTGCGCGCCGATCACCGGAACGCCCTGCGGCGCCGATTCGCCCATAGGGTTCTGGGCATAAGGATAGGTCTGCGCGTATGCCGCCTGCACCGGCAACGCAGCCATGGCGGCTAAACACAACACCAGACTGAGGTTCTTATGCGCGTTCACTTGTTTGCCCCACATATTCATTACTTAATAGGATGTTGCAGATATTACTAGCAACGCGCGCATCTCCAAAGGGATTTTTCGCACGGCGCATCATTTCGTACTGATGCTCGTTGCGCAGCAATTCGTTAAACTTGTCGATAATGGTCTGGGTCTGTGTGCCCACCAGCATGCCTGCACCCACTTCGATCACCTCAGGGCGCTCGGTGGTTTCACGCAGCACCAGCACCGGTGTATTGAGCGCTACCGCCTCTTCCTGGATACCGCCCGAATCGGTCAGCACCGCCCATGAATGCTTCAGTATCCATAGTAGCACCGGATAGCTGAGCGGCTTGGTAAGGAACAGGCGATCAGCTACGTCACCAGAGGTTGAGCCGATTTCGCCGCTTACGGCAGCCATTACTTTTGGATTGGGATGCACCGGCCATACAAACAGCAGGTCTTCATTCTGTGCCATCAGTTCTTTTACAGCGCGGGCAATACCCTGGATACCCTGCTCATGGTTCTCGCGGCGATGCACGGTAAGCAGCACCAGTTTTTTACCCACCATACGCTTTTCAAGCTTGCTGATCAGGTCAGGCAGCGGCGAATCATTGGCCTGGCGCAGCACATCCAGGCGCGAAGCGCCCATCTGGGTTGCCTGCACAATGGTATTGCCCACCACATGGATCGTGTCATCCATAATGCCTTCGGTAAGCAGGTTGCGGCGCGCACGCTCGGTAGGCGCAAAATGGTAATGGGCAAGGTGCGAAATCAGCACACGGTTCTTTTCTTCCGGGAACGGATGATATTCCTTATGGGAGCGCAGGCCCGCCTCAATATGGGCAATGCGGCGTTTCTGGTAAAATGCCGCCAGCGCCGTCATCAGCGCGCTGCTGGTATCACCATGCACCAGCACTACAGACGGGTCTGCCTGAAGCATAACACTGGAGACACGGTCCATCAGCATGCTGCCAAGCTGCGATAAATCGCACAG
>JAGVKI010000061.1 GCA_020050695.1 Alphaproteobacteria bacterium
ACCAGGTCGGCATCCTCGAACGTGTCGGTCATGTGATAACCCAGCGGCGCCATAACATCGCCCATGCGGACGGAGTCATACACATTCATCTGGCAGCCGTAGGTCTTAATGAAAAGTTTTTTACTCAAAGACAGCACTCAATTTAACGGGGGCGATATTGCCCATATCCACTCATTTTAGAGCATGACCTCAGCCTGTGGCAAGGCTTTCACAACTTGCTGCAGGTTATCAATATAAGATATTGATTTTGCTTGCCATTATAAAATCATTCTCGTGCAGGCCGCCAATATCATGGGTCCACATCTTGCACTCGGCATAGCCCCAGCCCAGCTTAATATCGGGATGATGGTTCTCCATTTCGGCCACCGCAGCTACCTTGGTAACGAAAGCCAGCGCCGTCATAAAATTAGAAAATGTATAACGCTTGCTGATGCTTTTGCCATCATCTGCCAGTTCCCATCCAGGCACTTCGCCAAGCAGGCTTTTTGCCTTGTCCGCACTGAGAGCCTCCATACCGCTTTGGCATGGGACGCATTTTTTCTGAGCCAGCATAACATCTCCTTCTTAAGGTTGTGTCTTATTGCATAAGCGACTAGACACTAGTTGTACCTTCTCCATCATATTTGGTCAAATCATGCCTGCCGCGCCTGTCTATACCCCCTGCATCCTAGCGATGGATACCTCTACCGGGCCATCGAGCGTTGCCGTGTGGAAGGCAGGCCATGTCGCCGCATATATGGAAAACAGTAAACCAACGATGCAATCGGCCACACTTATGCCCATGGTGGAAGACGTCATGGCCAAAGCAGGCGTAAGCTACCAGCAGTTAAGCGCTGTGGCAGCCACCATTGGCCCCGGCAGCTTTACCGGCATACGCGTGGCGCTTGCCGCCGCACGTGCCATCTGCCTTGCCGCAGGCATACCTGCCATGGGGTATACGAGCCTGCAGGTGCTGGCCTTTGCTGCGCGAAGGCAAGAAGCAGTCACCCTTGCTGTGCTTAATGCTGGCAAGGGAGAGCATTATTATCAGTATTATAAGAACAATCCCTGGGAAGAAGCCGGGGAAGCCTCTTTAGGTGTGCTTTCAAAAGCGATGGATGAGTTACCGGCAGCAAGCGCCGTATTTGCTGGTAATGCCGTTATTGATGATACCAGGTTTATCTCAGCGAATATCCCGTTTCCACATGCGGATGCGCTGGCAGAACTGGCGGCTAATTTTCCGCAGTTGGCGCAGCCTGTGCTGCACCCGTTTTACATACGTGCGCCGGATGCAAAACTGCCCCAGCCTAAAACGAACCCTTAGCCGCCGACAACACGGGCGCTTTTAAACTGCTGCTGATCGGCAAGCCCGAGCGCCTTTAAGGTATCGACCCCGCCTGCAATATGGGCGGGCAGTTTGGTGGTTTCGCCATAGCGAAGCGGCTGGCCATCGAGCATGACAAAATCACCGCCTGCGGCCCGCAGCACAGCATGCGGCCCTGCGGTATCCCAGCTGTCAAAGCCGCCGCGCTGGCCGTTATTGAGGCCCGACACATCGCATTTACCGGCAGCCACCTGGCAGGTGCGGTACTGACCGGGATGCTCTTGTATCTGGTAGTCTTCGTCTTTTTTAAGGCCGCGCTCGCCTAGGTAATCCACATGCTGCTCATTAAAACCTACGGCAACCTGAAGCGGCTTTCGTACAGGAAGGCCTTTGACTGATATTTTCTCAGGCGCACCATCGCCTTTCTTTAAATAGGCATTGCCGTCCTGCGTGTAATACAACTCTCTCCTTGCAGGGAAATACACAGCGCCCTCTACGGGAACGCCGTCGGTGATACGGCCAATATTCACACTGAAACCATCACGGTTACCGATATATCCGCCCGTGTTATCCAGCGGGTCGCTATCAAAACGGTCACGTGCCTTGAGCGCAGCCGCCTGCTCTTCCTTGGTGCCTTCTTCCGAGACAAGCGCAACGCCCGGGAATTCTTCTGCCAGACGGCGCTTTATATATTGATGCGC
Organism: Alphaproteobacteria bacterium; assembly: GCA_020050695.1. Taxonomy (GTDB): domain Bacteria; phylum Pseudomonadota; class Alphaproteobacteria; order Rickettsiales; family SXRF01; genus JAGVKI01. The sequence continues at coordinate 2,005 of JAGVKI010000061.1, forward strand.
GGCAATATCCGCAGGTGTCACCGGCGAGCCGTCAGATTTGATTTCCCAATCTTTGTCGCGCAGAATATGAGGGCGCATGGCCAGTACAATATCACCCGCTTCCTGGGCAATAAGGGCAAGCTTGGGCAATTTGGTGCTAACTGGCATAGGTAATCCCGCATGTTAAATAGACTCAAATATTAACAAGCAATAACTAATTTTCCTTTAACCGCCCCCAAATGCCCATCATAAAATCGTGATAAAATACAGTATTTAGGTGAATCCAGACTTTGCAATCTGCATCATTTTGGTATGATGCCCTCCATAGTTAAAGTGCCCACCCCATAAGGAATCCGGATATGACCCTTTCTGTAATTTCCCCCATGCGCTACAAAGCGCAGATTGCCACTGCACTACTGGTGGCTGCCAGCCTGATGCTTACCAGTTGTGGCACCAGCAAGCCCGTTGGCATCCCACGCGACATCAATTTCAAGCGCTTCCAGCCAATCACTATGAATGTAGGTAAAATCGATATTTTCGAAGAATACCGCTCGCCCATGCGCGAACCCTACGTGGAACATCTGCTGCCTGTTACACCAACCGAAGCAATGCGCAAATGGGTGGAAGACCGCCTGCGCGTAGGCGGCATGGATAAATCGCTGCAGGTCATCATCAAGGATGCCAGCGTCACCGCCACCGCACTGCCCAAGCCTGACGGCGTAAAAGGCCTGGTGAGCATGGGTAATGACCGCCGCTACGATGCAAAGCTGGTGGTTGAAATGCG
>JAGVKI010000307.1 GCA_020050695.1 Alphaproteobacteria bacterium
AGCTTCATTGTAGCGCCGGTTGTGTTTGAGGGTTTAAAAACGGCAATGCATCCGGTGCAAAGCGCTCGCTGTAGATCAGTACGTTGCTTAAATCCAATTCACGGTTGCTGAGGAACTTGCGCGGATAGCCTTCCTGCTGTTTGTTGCGCAGGATATATTCGGAATTGACCTTGCGGTCACGGCCACGGAAAAGCGGCAGGGTGTATTGCCATACGCGCTCACCTGACGGCGTGATTTCCAGCAGGCTGCCGTCATAGGGCTGCGACAGGAAGGTGTTGCCGTTGGGTAATCGCTGCACATGGCCCAGCACCATATTGAGAAACTGCGGGTCGTTTTTGCCAAAGCGCGTAGGGTATGACCAGGTGATGCCGGTGGTGGCAGGATTATACTCCATGACGCGGGAGCAGAATTTAAGATTGGCAAAACAGCCAAGGTTATCCATCAGCAGTATAGTGCCGTTCGCCAGGAATTTAGCATCATGCTGGAATAGCCATGGCCCGCGTGCGGCCCAGATAATTTTGCCGCTATCGGGATCGAGTACGGCAATCACGCTGATCTCGCGCATGGAAATCAATATCTGGCCGGGTTTGAACATTGGGAATTTATCAGCCATGGCGCTTGGCAGCTTCATCACGCTGTTGGTGTGCAGCAGGTCCCATTTTGCGCCTGTAACGGGCGCATTATGGTAAAGATAGGGTTCAAACGGCGTGTTCTTGAAGGCTTCGGGAATGCCAATGCGTTTTTGCTCTTTGCCATCGGCTGAAAGAATCACGACGGAATCGGAAAGCATCGGGTAATGCAGACCCTCAAATTCCGGCTTGGGCCGCCGGATGAATTCCTGTATCAGCGCGTAGATATTGCCGGTTTCAGGATCGTTATAGACATTATGGTGGGTGCGCTGGCTGTAGGTCCATAGCAGCTTTGAATCCTTGTCGATACGGGCAAGGCCATAACCCCACGGCGTATCGGTAAGGCCGGTATATTGTAGCAGTACGTCGCCGCTCGGCATCAGCTGCGCGCCTTCAAAGAAAATCAGCGAGTCGCGCACGGGGCGTTCAATATGCGAAGGATTTGGCCAGGCCTTACGAAAGGGCATATGCCAGCTATGCACCACTTTGCCGTCCATATCGATCAGATAGGCTTTGCGTACAAAGCGCAGTGTCATGAACGTGTAGCCGTTAAATGCTTTTTCCCTGTTCCAGCTGATGCGTGCCTTGGCCAGGGCCTCTTCGGTGCTGACGGGGGATGTTGGCAGCGGAGCCTCGTCATTTTTCTGCGCATACCATGCCTGAGCGCCACTTAAGGCATCGCTGATGCGCATATACGCAGGCCATTCAAAAAATGCGGCAGTCGCGCCCCCAATAAAACACAACAGGCAAAGCCCCAGAATGAAAAGCGGCCATTGAATCTTATCCAGCAGGGAGGGATTTTCGGAGGGCATGCTAAGTCCTGGTATGGGCTCCTGGGAGCAGGAAGTAATAATTAGTTGTTGGAAAATAAAAACATAGAATGGCTTTAAATGCAAATATATGAGGTTTCAGCGCCCAGATTGTTAGTGGTTTCTTTACACCTGATACGATAATGTTAAAACTTACTTTCTACCTGCGACCCATATTGCATGCGCGTAAGGATACGTTATGGCTTCAGCACAATCCCCAAATGATATGTCAGGTAATACGAAGTTGGCTGATTCGCGCAGCATTTGCTTTTGGGGCCATTCCCCGTTATGAAAAGAAAATGCGGATCATTGAAAGTTTTAAGAACGCCTACAATCTTTCGCGCACCCGCATGGATATTGTGTTTTATGCGGAGGCGGCGTCTGACTACCTGTTTTTAGAGCCGGTTTTATCGCGGCTTTTGGCCAAAGGCCGCAAGGTTACCTATATTACGTCGGCTCCGTCCGATCCATTGCTTACACTCAGTCCCCCCGGCCTTTCGGCTTATTTCATACAGGATGGCGGCATACTCGGCTTTTTCTTCCAGAATGCCAAAGCCGATATGTTTGTGACCACGGTGACCGACCTTGGTTCGTTTTATTTTAAAAAGTCGGCTGAGGTGGGCCATTACTGCTATATTTTCCACTCACTCAACAGCGCACACATGGTGTATCGCCGCGATGCGTTCCGGCATTACGATTCCATACTGTGCCCGGGGCCGCATATCATGCAGGAAATCCAGGCTATACAAAAGCATTACCAGTGGCCCGCCTGCCAACTGGTGGCCCATGGCTATGGTAAGCTGGATAACATGATGGAGAAGAAAAAACAGCGCAGCGATGCAATGGATGACAATGCCGTGCTGGTTGCGCCCTCCTGGGGCAAGGACTGCCTGATAGAGTCCGGCCTTGTGCAGCAGCTGATACCGGTGTTGCTGGCAGGCGGTTACCGGGTGGTGCTGCAACCGCATCCCATGACGCTTAGATCGCATGCTGGTTTTTTAGAGGCATTGAGAAAGCAGTTCGAATCCACGGGTGGTTTTACCCTGAACCCCTCCATTGCCAGCGAACAGGCCTTCTTTACCTGCGGCCATTTGATTACCGACTGGTCGGGCATAGGTTATGAGTATGCCTTCACCCACCGCCGTCCCGTCTGTTATGTGGATACAGCTACGCCTAAATGCCGTAATGATGAATTCAAAGCGATCGGTATTACGCCGCGTGAAATCTCCATACGCGATGAGATAGGGATTATTGTACCGCCTGAAGAGATCAGCAACATTTCCGGTACGCTTGCATCCCTGCAGCAAAACAGGCCTGCTTTTGAGCGACGTATTGATGAAGCAGCCAGCCGCACGGTTTACCCGTTTGGCGATAGCGGGCAGGCAGGTGCCGACTATATTCTCAAGCGCCTTGAATCCGCTCAATAGCCTTTTGTAAAATGGCCTGCGCGTCCTGCGCGGTGACCGGGCGGATGTTATTGCCTGCGCGCGCCGGGTTAATGAGTTCAAGCCGCTTGCTTGTGATGCTGGCAAAGCGGTCATGGCAGCGTTTGAGATAATCGTCGACTCCGATCTGCTTTAAGAAAGCGGCGCACCAGGCGGGCAGGTGTGTGCGGGATGTGCCAGCAGCCTGCGCAATCAGTTCAAGCCGTTCTGAAGCAAGATTAAACTCCATCACCTCAGGCAGGGTAAAGCTGCATGCGATACCATGGGGAATATCGAACTCTCCGGTTAGTGGATAGCTGATAGAATGGGCAATCGCCGTTTTGGTAATCGACATGGCATAGCCTGCATAAAGAGCGGCCTGCTGCATATTCTCGCGGATGGTACTATTGCCAGGATCAGCAAGCGCGGCAGGCAGGTTCTTAACCAGCAGGCGGATGGCCAGCTGCGCATAGCGGTCGGATTCGCTGGTATGGCTGTTATTCCATAGGGCTTCGCAGGCATGGCTCAATGCATCCAGCCCGCCGGTAAGGGTGACAAGGCTTGGCATGGAAAGGCAAAGCGCCGAATCCAGCAAGGCATGTGCAGGCATGAGCGCTGGGTGGGAAAGCGAATATTTCTGGCCCTGCTGCGACCATATGGTTGCCCAGCGCGTAATTTCCGATCCGGTGCCTGAGGTGGTGGGAATGGCAATAATCTTCGGTGGATTGGACAGGTCAAAGCCATCTGGTTTTTCCAGCATGGCCAGAAAGGATGCTTCGCTGGCCGTTTTACCGCACAGGGCTGCAAAGGCTTTTGCGGCATCCATTACGCTGCCCCCGCCAAGCGCTATAATAAAATCAGCTACAATCGCAGGATTATGATGGGCAAGCACATAGGAAATGGAGGGGTTGGGCGGTACGGAATCCACAATGCCAAGGCATGCACCCGGTAATGCGGACTGTATGGCGCGGGTGATGCCGCGCTGGCCCCACCCTTGCGAGGTGATCAGCAGGTAACTGCCTGTAACCAGCAAGGGTAGCTGCGACGCAAGCGGGCCGCTATGCAGCATGACAGCGTTCAGGCTGCGCTCTGCCAGTATCATGGCGCCGGGATCAGGGTGATGACGTCGCTGATCGGCATACACAGATCATCACATTCCTTGGAGCGTTGATGGGTCAGGATGCGCCTTGCGGTTTCCTGCATGGCCGGATACGCTGCACGCAGTAAATGGTTAGCATAAATAACCAGCGACACTCCTGCTTCTGCCAGTTCGCTTTCGTAAATGCCATTATAACTCGAAGGTACCACTACCAGTGGCATGTCCGGCCATTGCTGGCGGAATGCCCTGCTGAATTTCAGTATCTCGTCCGCTGTTTTTTGCGAACTATGGATCATGATGC
>JAGVKI010000267.1 GCA_020050695.1 Alphaproteobacteria bacterium
CAAAGGCTATAAGGGCAATTTTGCCTGCATCCGCGTTAAAAAAATAGCTGACGATAAATTCACGCTTGTTGCGGAGAAAGTAAATCTGCAGTTGAAACAACACCCCGCCAGCGAGCGCCCCAAAAGGAGGCATCCTAATAATGGCCATCCTGTAGTACGTGCTGCCCAGCGCAATAAACTTTATCCGACCATCGAACTTGCGCGCATGGAACTGATCAAATGCCATGAAGAGTTCCCTGAGACGTCTATTCCTGGCCGCGATAAATTGCACCTGCTATTATATAGCCGCCAGTTCAAACCACCTATTCAGAAGGTAACCATACGCATCGTAGCGGTTCCGGAAAAAGGCTATAAATTTGAACTGTCGGAAAATATCCGTAAAGAACCCGCGCCGCTTCCGCCTCAGGTCGCAGACGCTGTTTCAGCTTCCAGCCCGGCGAAAGAAGCCCCGATGGTAGATGGCAAATTTACCTCGCTGGTGGCCCTTCAGCGCAAGAAAAAGCCTATTAAGCCGAGTGGTGGCAAGAAGTAAAAACATCTGGATTTATCCGCAAGTGATGGGTGTGTTTAATAAATATTTTTATAAAACAATAAATTAATCAAATTCCTGTGTGTGCCCGCCTAATCAAATAATGTTCCCCTATCTAGTTATTTTCATGGAATATTTGATAAAAGTTAAGTATTAAGCACTACACTAATAAGGTTATGATTATTAATTGTTAATACTTGGAAGATAAAAGCACGATGGCCTATGTGCTGCATATAATGGTAAACGTAATTATAGTGCTCATCTGTATCTATACAGTTCGGCATTATATTTTTACGCTTAATCGCCTGGTCGGCAGGCAGCGTCACCCGTATGTGGATGTCGACACTACCGAATGGCCAACCGTTGCCGTGCTGGTAGCTGCCCATAACGAAGAGCAGGTGATTGCACATTCTATCCAGGCGCTGCTTAATGTAGATTATCCCCAGGAACGACTTGAAATTATTGTGGTCAACGACCGCTCAAAAGATCGCACGGCGGAAATCGTCGATGACTTTGTCGCCCGTTTCCCTGGCCGTATTCGTCCGTATCACCGTAAGGACGGCAAGCCTGGAAAGGCTGCGGCGCTAAAAGAAGCTGCCGAGACCATTCACAATAAAGATATTATTTTAGTATTCGATGCCGATTACATTCCGGGCCGTGGGCTGATCAAACAACTGGTGGCTCCGTTCTTTGATCCGGAAATCGGTCTGGTGATGGGCCGCGTGGTTCCAGTGAACACGGGCCGCAACCTGCTTACCCGTCTGCTCGACATGGAACGCTCTGGCGGTTACCAGGTGGATCAGCAGGCGCGCATGAACATGGGGCTGGTTCCCCAGTTTGGCGGAACGGTTGGTGGTGTGCGCAAGACTGCGCTCGATGATATTGGCGGCTGGCATGACGATACGCTGGCGGAAGATACCGATATGACGTACCGCGCTCTGCTCAAGGGCTGGAAGACGGTGTATCAGAATCGCTCTGAATGCTACGAGGAAGTTCCCGAAACATGGCCAGCGCGCATGCGCCAGATCATGCGCTGGGCGAAGGGCCATAACCAGGCATTCTACCGTTATGCTCCAAGCGTGCTCTCCAATCGCAATGTCCGTTTCACCGAGCGCCTTGATGCGCTGCTTCTGCTTGGCGTATATGCAATGTCACCGATCCTGCTGGTCGGCTGGATTGCCGCTGTTATATTATTCTATATCGGTGATTCACACCTGTTTGGCCTTCTGTTCCTCATTACCTATGCAACGCTGGGTAACTTTGCCGCGTTTTTTGAAATGGGTTCTGCTACCTATCTGGATGGCACCCACCGCCGCATTCATTTGCTGCCGCTCAATTGCCTAAACTTCCTGATAAGCATGTTTTCTATCTCCCGCGCTACGTTTGGCCTCATGATGCCGAACAATACATTCAAATGGGATAAAACGCCGCGCTACCGTAACGCCAATTTCATGCTTGGGTGATCGGTAACATGTGGGCAGTATTTCTGGTAATTTCAACTCTGGCATTGTTTGCATTGCCACTCATTCCAGCACTGGCAGAACTTATCTGGCCAACTGACAACGAGCCATTGCGCGTGGTGCAGGAATATGACCGTAATATCCGCCACTTTGCCCAGGGCTTTCGCCAGTACATCGACAAGAATCTCGCGCACCTGCTCAGTGAACCGGGCAGGGAAGGTACGCTTGCGGACGGCACGCGTTTTCGCACCGCAGGCAAGGATGGCGCCATATCAGCCAATGACCCGGAATCCATCCCTTTCCTGATTATATCAAGCACTCCCCTGCAGTTGCCGGACGGGTATTTCTTTCAATCCGAAGTCTATTCGCGCAGTGGCATTGTCAGCGGCCTGCATAATACGTTCCGTGCCATGCTTTCCGACGAGGACATCGCGCTTCAGGATTACAGCACGGTGCTGCGCTGGATACATGCGGGTAAGCAACTAAAGGTAGGCGTTGGCTGCACCCTGTTTGGCCGCGCTTCCGCCGATACCGGCATCAGCCTGTCTGACGAATGCGTGTTTGAGCGTATCAGTGCTCCTATTATTGAATTTGGTAATTACAGCAAACAGGATGTGGATATTGCCCGTGCGCAAGGCCCGCGTTCAACACTCGAAACCCTGCCGCGTGTGCGTGAACAATATGGCCGCCGCTGGCTTCTGGACGGCGCATTGGATTTCCCGGCGCAGCATTTTTTTGATGGTGATATTGTTGCACGTAAAGCCGTCAACGTGGGTGCTTACGGCCATATCAAGGGCAGTGTTAAAAGCAATGCCGATTGCCATGTTGGCGCACATGTCTGCGTGGAAGGAAGCGCAGTGAGCGCCCAGAGCATGTATGTTGGACCCGGCTGCCTGATCGCCGGGCCGCTGATTGCAGAAGAAACCATTTCGATTGCTGCTGGCACCATTGTGGGTTCGCCTGGCCGCCTTACCAGTATTACCGCGCCGCGTATCATTATCGAACCGGGCGCTATGGTATATGGCACGATATGGGCAGTCGAAGAAGGTCTTGTCCGCGTTGCCGGGCAGTCCCTCAAGAAAGCGAGGGCATAAATGCTGTATCTTTCTAGAAAACCTACCATGCTGCTGGCCATTGGAACGCGCCCCGAGATCATCAAGATGGCGCCTATTTACCTTGAGCTGCAGCAGCGCGGCATCAAGCCGCTGGTATTGCATACCGGCCAGCATAATGAAATGGCTAAGCCATTATACGAACTCTTTGG
>JAGVKI010000293.1 GCA_020050695.1 Alphaproteobacteria bacterium
GCAAGGTTTTACCGTCAGGCAGATAGAAGAATTCCTCACGCGGTTCGATCAGCGCCGTAAACAGCTTCAGCTGTTGTTGCTTGAACATCTGGAAATTGGCCTGCTCCGGCAGGTTGCGCTTTTCGCGCAGCGCTTCCAGTATTTCCGCATAGGTTGGCTGCGTATCGAGCCAGAGTTCATCAAGCCTCCACAGTGCAACGAATGCATAATTGAAGCTTTTAAGGCGCATGTCCGGGCCGTAAATAGCCATGGCGCTGGTAGAACTTTCGAGCAGATCGTCCTGCGCGGAAATATGGCGCGCCAGGTCTTCCTTCAGCCATTCGACTTCCGACATGTCAAAGGCAAAGCCCACCGTCATTTTTTCTTCAGGCACAGGCAGTTCGGTAATCTGAAGCAGCTTACGGGCGCCGTCTAACACGATATGGCGACGTTCGGAAATGGGCTTACCGCTTTCCATAGCCTGCGTGGCCATGGAGCGGACTTTCTTGTCCAGTTCGGGCGTATCATCCGAATCAGCGCGCTCTGCAACGTCCTCAATCGCCTCGCCGTAGGACAGATTGTAAAACTGGATATTCTGCTGCACATCGCGCTGCCATATGGGATATGGCGCCATGTTAATAATGGTGGAATATTTCTTGAGGTCGGCTTTGAGTTTTTCGTTTTCCTGACGCAGGCGCTGGGAATGGGTATCGTTTTCATGCATGTCGGTCATACGGCGACGGCGGGCGGTATGATTCTTACGGCGGCGGATCATTTCCATGGCAACCATGAACGGTACAAACGCCAGCGCGCAATAAAGCAATATCGGATAAACCGACACAATATCAACCTCAGACGCCCAGGCCTGACCTGTGGTCGCCAGCGCCGTGGATGACGCAAGAAGTAGTAATGTGGATATTTTGCCTGCGCGCATACTACCTGTAAAAATGACTATCCCCCTGCATTCATAAACGAAATACAGAGGGATGTCATGTCATTTGGTAGCAAAAATAACCACAGAATCTATTAGTGGTGTGGCCTTGCGTTACTGCCGCTTAGTAGCGGTATGCGTCAGGCTTGAACGGGCCTTCTACATTCACGCTGATATAGTCAGCCTGTTTCTTGGTCAGCTTGGTCAGCTTTACGCCAAGCTTTTCAAGATGCAGCGCAGCTACTTTTTCATCAAGGTGCTTTGGCAGCACATAGACATCATTTTTGTAGTTAGCGTGGTTTTTCCACAGTTCGATCTGCGCCAGAACCTGGTTCGAGAACGAGGTGCTCATCACGAAGCTTGGGTGGCCAGTTGCACAGCCCAGGTTTACCAGGCGGCCTTTAGCCAGCAGGATGATGCGCTTGCCATCCGGGAATTCCACTTCGTCGACCTGTGGCTTTACTTCGGTCCATTTCATGTTCTTCAAGGCAGCAACCTGGATTTCGCTGTCGAAATGGCCAATGTTGCACACGATAGCGCGGTCTTTCATGGTGCGCATATGTTCGAGCGTGATGATGTCTTCGTTGCCGGTAGCGGTTACGAAAATATCCGCCTGAGGTGCAGCTTCTTCCATGGTGGTTACCTGGTAGCCTTCCATCGCCGCCTGCAATGCGCAGATAGGGTCGATTTCGGTTACGATCACGCGTGCACCAGCGGTTTTCAGCGATGCGGCGCAGCCCTTGCCTACGTCACCAAAACCTGCAACCACGCATACTTTACCAGCAAGCATCACGTCGGTAGCGCGTTTGATACCATCTGGCAGCGATTCGCGGCAGCCATACAAATTGTCGAATTTGGATTTGGTCACCGAGTTATTCACGTCGATAGCAGGCACAGCGAGTTTGCCAGCCTTCACCATTTCATGCAGGCGGTGTACGCCGGTGGTGGTTTCTTCGGAAATACCTTTGATGTGCTTAAGCAGCTCTGGGTATTTATTATGCATAACCAGCGTCACGTCGCCGCCGTCATCGAGAATCATGTTCGCAGTCCAGCCGTTCGGGCCCTTTAAGGTCTGCTCGATGCACCATTCATATTCTTCTTCGGTTTCACCTTTCCAGGCGAATACAGGGACGCCGGTTGCAGCAATTGCAGCAGCAGCCTGATCCTGCGTCGAGAAAATATTGCAGCTGCTCCAGCGCACTTCAGCGCCCAGGGCAGTCAGGGTTTCGATCAGCACAGCGGTCTGAATGGTCATGTGCAGGCAGCCAATGATCTTCGCGCCTTTAAGCGGCTGGCTCTTGCCGTATTCCTTGCGCAGCGCCATCAGGCCAGGCATTTCGGTTTCAGCCAGGGAGATTTCCTTGCGGCCCCATGCTGCGAGTGAAATATCAGCTACTTTGTAATCATGTTCGGAAGTTGTCATCGCGCTTTGAGCCTGTGCCATAGTTATGTTTTCCTAGGTTTTGAAGTAAAAAATGAACTGGCGGCAAGCTAGCTTCTGGCCAGCAAAACTGCAAGGGAAAACTAAGATTTTTAGCTAAATTTTGGGCTGGATTCTATGCGGGTCCGGTGATTTTGATCAGCGTGTCATTACCGCACAAAGCAAGCAGCTGTAACATATCAGCTTTGGCAAGCGCCACACAACCTTCAGTAGGCTCATAATTGGGACGCGCTAAATGCATAAAAATGGCACTGCCCTTGCCAGCGATCACCGGATCATCGTTATAGCCCATGGGAACAACAATATCGTACACGTCATCATCGCGCCACATGCGCTCATGCGAAAAAGAATAAGGCAGCTTCACCGGCTGGTTATAATGCGGGCTGGAAGGTTCGTCGCACCAGCCGTCTTCTTCATGCGTCTGGCGCAGCGTAAGGCCTGTTTTTGGAGCAGCTGCAAGCTTGTCCTGACGCCACCAGCATTCGCGCAGCGCAAACGTGCCAATGGGTGTGCAGCCATCGCCTTCCTTCTTACTGGAAGAAAACCCACCCTTGCCAATGGAGCAAGGAAAAATCAACCCATTAAAGATTAACTGGTTTCCGGTAACGATAATATGATTTGAGGAACTGGTATTAGCCATGCCCGCGCGCGTGATCACCTGAAGGGCCGGGTATGCCGCCCATCTGCGGGCCATTGGTTACAATACGGTCGCCATAGCCACGCTCAAGCACTTCTTCGCGGTAACCAGCGCCCCAGTTGTTTTTGCCCTGCATGTAGCTGGAAAGATATTGCTCATCCATCTGCAGTTTTTTGGCTTCTTTCATGGTAAATAAGCCAGCGATAGCGCCGCCTGCCGCAGCAGCGAGGCCAACCAGCGGCGTCAGCATAGGGCCAAGCAGCCCAGGGGCGAAAATCATAAGGCCAACGCCTGCCGCCATGAGCGCACCACTGATGAGCATGCCTTTAATTTTCAGGTTAAATGCACGGTCAGCGATGCTATCTTTCATCGCTTTGATTTTTTCATTTTCATCAAATGGTACATTCTCAGACATGGTAAACCTCGTATCAGATATTCTTCTATATTCCTAGAATATCATATTTTTTGGCAAGATCACATGAAGCTTTTATGATAAACATTCAATATTATTAATTAATATCAATATATTGAATGTTTTTTACAAACAGATTACAGCTGCATCCGCGAGTCAAAACAACGCCATTAATGAATATTAGTTATTTTCGGCCTATAATCGTAGATACAGCTTATAAGGTCGCTATATGTCCACATACGGCAGCATTCCCATACAGCCTTTGCCCAAATCGGTGGGCGAGATCACCTATAGCCGCGACGGCAAATATACATTCTCCGACATCATCGATCCTGAAGCAGGCCGCTGGATATCCTGCCAGAGCACTGAACGTTGCGAGTATAAAGAAAGCGGATGGAAACTACATATCTCCGCTAAATCGCACGACCAGCTTGAAGCACTCGCCGCCGTTGCGGCCTATTATAAAATTAATGATTTCAAGCTTATCAATTTTGATGCGCAGGATTATGTGCAATCACCCATTGCCGGAATGCTTCAGGGGAAAACGGCTGTCTTTTACCATCAGGATAAAGGCAGTGACGGCAATCCCATCGACTGGGATGGTTTCATACATGATGCGTCACATGCCATAGAAGCCCTTGGCGGCCCTGGCCGTGAGGTTCAGAAAGACCGTCATATTCCGGGCAGCGCCGGTATTTATTATGGTGCGCACTGCGCAACTCCCGGCGGCGAATATATCGCATCAGGCATGCGTCATTCTTTCGACCTTGGCAGGACAGATGATCCCTTTGCCCATATTGACCTGACGCAGGAAAAATCCATGCCCGCCAGCACCCATATATCGCAGGGTAATTTTACCGATAGGGTGAAGCGAGAAAAAGACGAGCGCGATTCCAGTTACAATCTCAGCGCCTAACCATCACTAGCGTGCCTGCTTTACCAGCACCGGCTTGATGTTCAGCTTTTCCATAACCGACGCGACGATCTGCTGGGCATTGAGGCCCGCCTGGTCATACATGACCTGCGGCGTATTCTGCTCGATAAACATATCCGGCAGGTAAAGCGGCAGCAGGCTGGATGTGCCGCTGAGCAGTCCGTTTGTTGCGGCAAATGAAAGCACATGTGCTGCAAAGCCGCCTATGGCGCCCTCTTCTACCGTCACAACCAGTTCATGGTTTTTAAGCAGCTGGCGCACCAGCGCTTCATCCAGCGGTTTGGCAAAACGGGCATCTGCCACGGTTGCAGAAATTCCCATATCCGCCAATTGCTGCGCAGCCAGTTTGCATTCTGCCAGTCGCGTTCCCAGTGACAGAAGCGCCACCTGCTTATTCCCGGCGCCGCCTTCCTGAATAATGCGTCCTTTGCCTATTTCAAGCGGTGTGCCTTTTTTCGGCAACTCCAGGCCAACACCTTCACCACGTGGGTAGCGGAACGCGCTCGGCCTGTCATCAATGGCAGCCGACGTTGCCACCATATGCATCAGTTCCACTTCGTCTGCCGCTGCCATCACTATCATGTTGGGCAGGCTTGCAAGATAGGTGATGTCAAACGAACCCGCATGCGTCGGGCCGTCTGCGCCCACAAGGCCAGCACGATCAATCGCAAAACGCACAGGCAGCTTCTGGATCGCCACATCATGCACCACCTGATCGTAAGCGCGCTGCAGGAATGTGGAGTAAATCGCTGCAAAAGGCTTATAGCCTTCAACGGCAAGCCCTGCCGCAAAGGTCACCGCATGCTGCTCAGCAATGCCGACATCGAATGTGCGCTCAGGGAATTTTTCGCCAAACAGATCAAGGCCCGTGCCCGATGGCATGGCAGCGGTGATCGCTACAATCTTTTCGTCGCGCTCAGCTTCGCCGATCAGGCTTTGCGCAAACACCTTGGTATAGCTTGGTGCTTTCGCCGCGGTTTTTTTCTGCGCGCCTGTAGATACGTCAAAGGTCACTACGCCGTGATATTTATCATCGGCAGCTTCAGCGGGCGCATAGCCATGGCCTTTTTTGGTGACGACATGCAGCAGGATAGGCCCGCTATGGCGCTGCGCCTTGATATTGCGCAGCACAGGCAGCAAATGCGCGAGGTTATGGCCATCTACCGGACCTACGTAATAAAAACCAAGCTGGTCAAACAACGTGCCACCGACGGCGAAATCACGTGCGAAATGTTCTGTCTTGCGGGCAAAGCGTGCAAGCGGCTCAGGCACTTTTTCAATCAGCGCCTTACCGATGTCACGCAGCTTATGATACGGGCGCGAGGAAAGCAGGCGCGCCAGATACGCGCTCATTGCACCCGTTGGCGGCGCAATCGACATATCGTTGTCGTTTAAGATAACGATCAGCCTGGTATCAATACTGCCTGCATTGTTGAGCGCTTCAAACGCCATGCCTGCGCTCATTGCGCCGTCGCCGATGATGGCAATCACGTCATGGTCTTTTTTATCCAGGTCGCGCGCAACGGCCATGCCAAGCGCCGCCGAAATGGAGGTTGAACTATGGCCAGCGCCAAAATGATCATATGGGCTTTCATCGCGCTTGCAGAAACCCGACAATCCGCCAGGTTTGCGCAGGCTGCGCATGCGGTCGCGGCGGCCAGTCAGAATTTTATGCGGATAGGACTGATGTCCCACGTCCCAGATCAAAATGTCGTTTGGAGTATCGAATACATGATGCAGCGCCACACTCAGTTCGACCACACCAAGGCCCGCCCCTAAATGCCCGCCCGTTTCAGCAACCGCCGATACCATATCGAAGCGCACTTCCGTCGCTAATTGCTGCAGCTGTTCCAATTCCATACTGCGTATGTCTTTTGGGTCCTGCACGGTATCGAGTAAGGGCGTATTGCTCACGTAAACATTACTTTAGTTGGTTTTAGATATGAGAGAGGAAGGTTTACAGGGGAAAGGGGCAATTGTCAGGTGTTTTTTTAACCTTCTGGCAGCCCTAAAGCCGCAGCCCGCGCAGGCTATTCTTCGTAAATAACCTTTTTACCGTTTTGTACGTGAATTCGTGAACTTCCGAGGTGGTAATAACCATCAGGCATTACCACCGGTTTGCCTTCCGGGTCAAAGGTATAGACATCCGCGCCATTAAAACCGATTTTCTGGCCACTGCGCAGCGTTACCAGCTTATCAGGCCATGTTTGCTGCGGAATATCTTTTGCAAGATACGGTTTTAGTGTGCTTTTTGATGACGATGGCGCAAGTGGCACTCCCTGCGATGGTGAGCGCTCCTCTACAGGTGGCGGCGGGTAATAGCTATCGCTTGGCCGGCTGCCTTGTTTATTACCCATTGATTGGGGCGGGTCTTGCGTTGGGTAATACGGCTGGGCAGGACTTACAGGCCGGGTTACCATCCCCCCGCCCTGGCGGTAAATAGGTTGTGATGAAACGGGTTTTTTGCCCTGCTGCCCTGTTCCGGGCTGCTTGGTTCCTGGCCCGTAATTGGTCAGCGGCGCGCGGACAACACCAGCGCTTCCTATAGGACCGCTCATGGTTTTAGAGTTATATTCAGATATGGCCTTGATCAGGTAATCGCCGCCATATTTATTATAATCATCCCGCCTTTGCGCAGCATCATAGGAGCCTTTAAAGATCAAGGCCACGCACAGCAGAATGATACCTCCGAAAAACAAAAGCCTCATTCAACTTAACCTTCAGTTAAATATTATTTTTACTGTGTATAGTATATAACTGATCGTGCGGGTTTGCACCTTGTTTTTTTTAGCTAAATACCCCGCAGGCACCAAAGGAGAATGGCTTTTTGCACATGCAGCCTGTTCTCGGCCTCATCAAATACCTTTGACTGCGGACCGTCAATGACATCTTCAGTCACCTCTTCGCCGCGATGCGCTGGCAGGCAGTGCAGGAATATCGCCGACGATGCTGCAAGCTTCATAAGTGCACTATTTACCTGGTAAGGCGCGAGCAGCTTCATCTGCGTTTCTGCATGAGCGTCGCCCATGGATACCCAGGTATCGGTAATAACTGCGTCCGCACCGCGCACGGCATCTTCAGGCGACGTCATCACCTCAACATCACCGCCGCGTGCTTTTGCCCATGCGAGCACTTCCGGAAGCGGATTCAGCGTAGGCGGGCATGCAAGGCGCAGTTTGCAGTTAAACAGGCTGGATGCCATAATCCAGCTTTGCGCCACGTTATTACCGTCACCAATCCAGGCGATGGTTTTACCTGCAATTGGGCCAACATGTTCTTCAAACGTCAGTACGTCTGCCATGATCTGGCAGGGATGGCTGTATTCGGTAAGGCCGTTGATCACCGGTACGGAAGCATTGGCAGCCAGTTCCACCAGTTTATCATGGCCGTGGCAACGTAGCATGATGGCATCGATATAGCGCGACAACACGCGCGCCGTGTCAGCAATCGTCTCGCCGCGCCCCAGTTGCAGTTCGTTGCTGTTAAATGGCAAGGACTGCCCGCCAAGTTCAGTAATCGCCACCTCAAACGATACGCGGGTACGGGTGGAATTTTTCTCAAAAATCATGGCTAGCTTCTTGCCCGCAAGCAGAGGTTGGTTGCGTCCCTGCTGGCGCTCCGACTTCAGCTTGGCCGCACATGTGAGTATCAGGCGCAGGTCGCTACCGCTAATATCTGCCAGATCGAGGAAATGGCGCACCGCGCTCGCTTCTACAGCAGGTTTCAATGATGTTGTCATGCCCACTCCTTGCATACGCCCTGCATAATCACCAGCGCGTCTTGTACATGTTGTTCTTCAATTACCAGCGGCGGAACAATACGCAGCACGTTACCTTCCGCTGCTGTCATCAGCAACCGGCGCGCGCGCAGGCGTTCCACCATTTCCATTACCCCGACGGATGGCTGCACCTGCACACCAAGCAGCAGCCCCGTGCCGCGGACTTCACTAAATAATGCCGGATACCCGTTCGCCAGATTCTGCAATCCCTCTTTCAGGCTTGCACTTACCTTTTGCACATGCTCAAGGAAACCCGGCTTCTGCATCACATCAAGCACGGCATTGCCTACAGCCATGGCCAGCGGGTTGCTGCCATAGGTCGAACCATGCGAGCCAGGAACCATGCCCTGTGCCGCCCTGGCTGTTGCGAGGCATGCGCCCAGCGGAAAACCGTTACCAATGCCTTTGGCTACCGACATTATGTCAGGGGATACACCCGCACGCTCATGTGCAAACCAATGCCCGGTACGTCCGAGGCCGCACTGCACTTCGTCGAAGAATAATAACAGGCCATGCTTATCCGCCAGTGCGCGCACGCCTTTTAAGAATGCGGCGCTTGCCACATGGACACCGCCCTCACCCTGCACAGGTTCGATCAGTATGCCTGCCGTGTCAGGGCCAATGGCCGCTTCAACAGCGGATAAATCATTAAAGGCAACACGGTCAAACCCATCGAGCAGCGGCGCATAGCCTTTGCGCGCAATGTCATTACCGCCAGCGGAAATGCATGCCAGTGTGCGGCCATGGAATCCGCCTGTCATGGTGATGATGCGGTAGCGGTTGGGATGCCCTGTAGTGTCGTGGTACTTGCGGATCATCTTCAGTCCGCATTCGACGGCTTCACTGCCAGAGTTGCAGAAGAAAATCTTGTCGGCAAAGCGGCCTTCTATCAGGCGGTCAGCAAAACGTTCCAACCCCTGCGTGCGATACATGTTGGAGCAATGCCAAAGCATGTCGGCCTGTGTTTTGAGCGCACTCACCACATGCGGATGGCAATGGCCAAGCGCGTTGACTGCGATGCCGGATGCAAAATCAAGGTAGCGTTCACCTTCGGGTGAAAAGAGATAGACCCCTTCCCCGCGTGCAATCACAATATTGGAACGCCGGTAGACCGGCAGAACCGAAGACATTTGCTAACCCATTATTGGCATTAGAAAAACGGCGATTATCCGTAGATGGGACCTAAATGTCAATCAGGTTTGAGGACCTAAGAAGCGGGGATTAAAGCTGACGCTCGCCAGGAAGACGGCTATCTTGCACCTGCGCGGCCCATGGCCGGCCAGCATCACCTACAACATAATCACCTGTATTATAAGTATTTTTCTGCATTTGAGGGGTTGGGCCGGCAGGGGCTTTGGCCACCTCCTGCGGTTTTTTGCGTAAATAAGAAAATGCCAGGGCAGCACCCGCTACCGCAGCGGCAGCCATAATCGCGTATTTAGCAATACGCCCGCCACTATGCTCGGCGGCGCTTACCGCTTCGTTTTCTATGCTCCTTACCGCAGCCAATTCTTTTGCCGGTGTCGCCATGCGTGCATCAAGGCGTGCAGCAATCTCGCCGCCTGCAAGCACCTCACCCTTGGTAGGAATGACATATACCGACCGCAGCCCGGTTGTTTTAGACGACCCAACCGCAATGGTTGCACCGCTGTCCTTAAACTCTTCCTTGAGCGAGGCCAGCAGTGTTTTTTCCTGCTCAGCCGACAAATGATCCAGCGGGAAGCTGGGATTTGCAGCTACCTCTGCGCCTTTTGACGTTGAAAGGCGCTTGTCACGCCAGCCACCAGAGGCCGCATGCTGCTTAAAATATTCCTGCAAGGCGCCCTCTAGCTGGGCAGTGCGAGCCGTGTATTCTTTTAGCCCCGTGCTTGTTTCAAGCAGCGATGCCATCGCCTTCTCGTCACCACCACCTAATATCTGCCAGCTATCCTGCAAACGCTTATAAAGCGCTTCGGTGTTAGGACTGGTTTTACGTTTGGCGGGATCCAGCTTTGCAGTCAGTTTGCGGTACTGCGCGCTGATGGTTTCAGCATTAATTTCAGGTACATTGAGCATGCCAAATGATTCCAGGGCGCCCATATACTGGCGGTCTTTGATCAGCCTGTACTCAGCGGTAACGGCGGCGTGGTTTGCTTCAGGCATGCTCTTTAAATGCTTTGCAAGCCCCTGCTCATCCATTTTTTTGTAGGCTGCGACAAAATCCGAAGGCACATCGGCAATGCGTTCGTCGAGTGATTCTTTCACACTCGCCCATGTGCGTATGCGCACAACCAGAGGGTCTATTTTATGCAAATCTTTAAATGGCATCGCAACCGCATTATTAGGGGTAATTTGCACTTATAATAAACCACTTAGCAGCAAAGCAATGTAAGCTTTTATGAAGGCCAAAACCACGCTGCAGGCTAGCTTTTCAGGCGGTAGCCGGTCTTGAAAAGCCGTACAATCGTTAGCCAAAGCACAATATTCGTGCCCGTAAGCACCGCCAGGCCTTGCATTACCTGGCCATCACTAATGCCAATAATCGAATAACGGAATATATCTATCATATAAAAGAATGGGTTATAATGACAGACATGATACCAGAACTCCGGCAGGTCGCGAATGGAGTAAAACGTGCCAGACAGAAACGCCAGCGGGGTAATAATATAGTTGGTGATCGCCGCCAGCTGGTCGAATGACTGCGCCCACAGGCCGGTGAGCACCCCAAGCAGCGCCAGCATGATGCTGGCCAGCACCACCACAGCCACTGCAATCAGCGGATCATGCATGGTAAAGGGCACGAACAAATAGACTGCCGTCATCACCACAATGCCCACGGCAAGGCCGCGCGCAACGCCGCCTACCACCATACAGAAGGTGATCTCACCGCCTGTCAGCGGCGGGGTCAGAATATCGATAATCACGCCCTGGATTTTGCCCAGCATCAGCGAGGAGGAGGTATTGGCAAATGCGTTCTGCACAATCGCCATCATGATAAGACCGGGTGCGATAAACTGGTTGAATTCCAGGCCGTCTATCTGGCGCTTATGGCCGCCCATGGCCAGCGTCATGATAGCAAGGAACAAAAGCGTAGTGACAACAGGCGCTACAACAGTCTGGTTCCAGACTTTGGTAAAACGCCAGATTTCGCGCTTGCATAAGGTATACACGCCGATGGTATTGCAGAAGGTCATGAGGGCAAATCCAGTAGAGGAATAATGCCCTAGCTGTAGCAAATTTTTGCGCGCTATAAAGGATTATTTATTGTGGGTGACGCTGCATATAGGTCGCCGCATACGAGCATACCGGAATGATGGTGAGGCCGCGCGCCCTGGCATCCGCCACCACACCTTCCATCACCTGTGCGGCTATGCCGCGCCCGCGCAGTTCGCCAGGCACTTCCACATGGGTAATTACCAGCCTTACGCCGTCGAGTTGATAATCGGCAACGCAGAGATGGCCATCGATCATCAGTTCATAGCGGCTGCCTTGCGTATTATTGGTTACATTTGTCATACCATTCTCCTTAAAATAAAAAAGCCCGGCAGCTTGATACTACCGGGCTTTCCATTAAATAGTGATATGTAACTTAGCGGCGTTCGCCCATGAAACGCAGCAGGTACATGAAAATATTGATGAAATCCATGTACAGGCTGAGTGCGCCCATGATCGAGGCTTTTGCCAGCGCTTCACCATGGCCACCAATCTGGTAGTACATGGCTTTCAGGCGCTGGGTATCCCACGCGGTCAGACCTACGAAGATCAGCACACCCACTACCGAGGTAGCGAATGCAAGGCCTGAACTAGATCGGA
>JAGVKI010000274.1 GCA_020050695.1 Alphaproteobacteria bacterium
CACTTCTTGCCGATGATAAATGGCGTGCAGAAATTGACAGGCGCATGCAACTGCCCGAAAACCAGAACAAAATAGTGGATGTGATATTTCAGCGCAAAGAGGGGCATTGTCTTGCCCAGATTACCGATCAGGGCATGGGGTTCGACTGGAAGCGCTACTGGCACATTAATCCTGCGCGTGCCAGTGCCAGCAATGGCCGTGGCATCACCCGTGCGCGGCTGATGGCCTTTGAACGCATGTCCTATAATGAAAAAGGCAACAGCGTCACGGTAATGGCGTCAGAAAAACAGGAAAACCAAAAGGACTACGCATGGTAAAACCAGTCTATCATGTCATTGATACCATGCATCGGCGTGTAACATCGCGCTGCCAGAATGCGTTTGCTATAGTTGCCATTACCATTGTCCTGATCGCAGTGGTAACCGACCATATCGCAAAAGCCCAGCTTGATGATGCGGTATCAGCCAACGGCGTGCGCAAACAGCTTATGCTCTCGCAGCGTGTTGCCCTCAATGTGCAGGAGATGCTTATTCAGGCGTCGCCTGCTGCACGTAATGATATATTGCAGTCGCTTTCACTCTCTGTAAGACAGATGGAAGAGGCGCATGCAGCGTCGCTGACGGGTATTGCGCATCGTGATGCATCGGATGCGCGCTATAAAGCCTACTATGCGCCGCCCCATGATATTAACAAACGCGTACTGCAATATCTTGCGGACGCCCAGGCTGTTTTGAATACTCCCGCTAATGAATTAAATGCCAGCCAATCTGCGGTTGCCAATCTTCTCAAAGAGGCGCAGGGGCCGTTCTACGAGCATATGCAGTATATCATTAATATACAGCAGAACGACATGCTCGCACGCCTGCATGGCCTGCGCTATACGGTGGCTATTTTAGGGTTGTTATCGGTATGTGTGCTGGTGGTTGTGGCGGTGGTCGTGCTTAAACCCGCTATTGCCTATATTGCCCAGGCGCAGGGCAAGCTGAATGAACTCAACCAGCTTAAAAGCGATTTTCTTGCCAATATGAGCCACGAAATACGTACCCCGATGAATGGGATATTCGGCATGGCAGAATTATTGAAAGAATCCGATATTGACGAAAGGCAGCAGCATTATGTCCGCACATTGCAAAGTTCTGCGGATCATTTGCTCGGGCTGATCAACGATATTTTAGACTTCTCCAAGATGGAAGCCGGGCAGATGAAGCTTGATCCCGTGCGCTTTAACCTGCACGAAACGATAGAAGAGGTGATGGAAGTGCTATCGCCGCGCGCGCGTGAGAAGAACCTGGAACTCCTGCTGCATTACCCGCCGGGTACACCGCGCTTTATCCTGGCGGATCCTGGGCGTATACGCCAGGTGCTGTTTAACCTGATAGGCAACGCTATTAAATTTACCGATAAGGGCTATGTCATTACGCATGTGACTATTCTTGCCACCAGCAATAAACGTTTTCGTCTTGGCATACGCATAGAAGATACCGGCATTGGTATTCCTGAAGATAAGATCAATTCGCTTTTTGAAAAATTCATGCAGGTCGAAAGCGGCAGCACCAGAGCGCGTCAGGGTACTGGCCTTGGCCTTGCCATCAGCCGCAATCTTGTGCGTTTAATGGGGGGTGACATCAGTGTTGAAAGCGTTCCTGGCAAAGGGACGTCCTTTTCATGGCATATAGAAATTACAGAAGCCACCGAGCCCGCGCAGGAAATAGCCCATAGCGCGCTGCTGGTAGGAAAACGTGTGATGCTGGTAGATGACCTTGCACCCAACAGGCAGGTGTTCAAGGAATTACTGACTGCTGCCGGGATGGACTGCCTGGTGGCTGAAAATGTACCAGAAGCGCTGTCAATGCTTGACTATGAATATGACAGCAAGCGTACCATTCATGCGGTGATTACGGACGACCTTATGCCAGGTATGGTGGGAACGGATTTTTGTGCGCATATCGTAACCAGTGCGCGTTACTCTTCGGTTCCGGTGATTGTTCTTAGCGCTGCACGCCCTGAGGACGTCAAAAAACGCTTAAATGGAAAAGGCGCGAAAGCCTATTTCGCAAAGCCGGTTTCACACCAGCAGATATTAGAATCGCTAGCCCATATCTTTGAAGGCAAGGCAGCCCCGTTGGTGCCGATGGTACCAGAAAAAGAAGCTATTACTCCTGTATCGCCCGGAACTGCTGCAAACGGAAGGCAGATATTGCTAGTGGAAGATAACAAGGTGAACCTTGAGATTATCAGTGAAATGCTATCGCAGCTTGGATGCAGCGTTACCACGGCTGTAAATGGCAGGCAGGCGCTTGAAAAAATCAGGTCGCAGCCATTTGATATGGTGTTCATGGACTGCCAGATGCCTGAGATGGATGGTTTTGAGGCAGCTGGCCATCTGCGTTCACTCAAAGATAAGAATCATATTCCTGATGTTCCGGTGATTGCGCTTACGGCCAATGCGCTCAAGGGGGACCGCGAACGTTGTCTTCAAAGTGGCATGAATGACTATTTAAGTAAACCTGTTCAAAAAGCACAGTTACAGGCAATGATCGGCAAATGGCTGGCGAGTAAAACGCCGCTGGAAAGCGTAGCAGGCGCTATCCAGGCGAGTGTGCCGCAGTCTAGATCTGTTCCGGCGGGTTCGGCGGTCAGGTCTGTGGGAATTGACCTGTCTGCCTTTACGGCGGCACGTGATGTGCTGGGCGATAAGTTCAGCAAAGTGCTTTCCTATTATCTGGAGGACGCAGAAAACTATATTGATAATATTGCTGAAGCCCTCAGCAGGAACGATCTCAGCAGTACGGTGCTGCCAGCCCATACGCTGAAAAGTTCCAGCCAGCAGTTTGGCGCGATGGGACTGGCGAATCTTGCAGCACGCATAGAAGATGAGGCACGGGTTAAATCCGGCAATGAAGCAGGGATGCAACTGGCGTCACTGATTGTTCCCATGCGCGAAGCCCTGCAGCAGGCGCGGTCATTCTACCTGTCCTCACAGTCGGATTCGCAATTCTAGGCATAGTAATTAAGGGATAGGTGCGAGCAGTACGGGCGCTTCGGTTGCTGCCTCTCCTGCTGAAGGCTCCAGAGCCTCGGGTGCGTTCTGTGCTATCTCTTCGGCAGGGGTGATATGTGAATCAATAGATGTACCCACCCAACGGCCTGCCGTATCCTCGTAGTGCGTCTCAGGGTTATAGGATGCTACCGGCAGGTGGAGGCCTTCTACGGTAAGCTTGCCAACCGATGCCATCAGCCGGTACGCCTCAAGGCGGGAATTTTTATGGGCCTGTGTTTCGGTAATCTGCGATGACAATAATTCGGACTGGGCATCGAGCACTTCGGTGAGGGTCCGCGTGCCATCGCGATGTTCCTCGGTAATGCCTTCAAGTGCTTGCTTCGCTGCGGAAGAGGAGCGTTTGGATGCCTGTATTACCTTGATGCTGGCGCTGAAATTAGCCCATGATGTTTTAGCGCGCTGTACAATCTCACGCGCGGTATCGAGCGCATCCTGCCTGCTTTTTTCGCGGGCGATCTTTGCCTCCCTGATGCGCGAATATTCGGCTCCTCCCTGATAAAGCGGAATGCTGACATTAAGTGTTACGCTGTCATTGCGCAGCTTTCCGAGCGCAAATGCCGTGGAGCGTTCTTCGTCCATAGCGCCGCGCAGGGATACGTTTGGCCATAAGGACGACGATGCGGAGTCAATATCATGCTGCGCAGCCGTTTGCAGATGGTCAGCGCGCGCCAGTTCCGGATTATGTTTTGCAAGGTCGACAGCCTCTTGCATGCTAAGGGGCAGTTCGTCAGGCGGCGTCGGGAAATCGGCAATCTGGGCAACCAGGTCGGTATTCCGCTCATAGGCTGCAATGGCTGCATCACGCTCGGCTTCGGCCAGTGCTGCCTGCGACTCTGCTTCACCATAACGGCTTTCTGCCAGCGCAATATCGGTGGTGGTGCCATCGCCTGCTTTGTAACGTTCCTGCGTCGCACTTCGGTAGCTTTCAATACGCTTCATGTTTTCCAGATTCAGCAGCAGGATCTTTTCCTTTGCGCAGACTTCAAGCCATGAACTGATCGCAGAAAAGAAAACGGTTTGCTCGGTTGCCAGTAACTGCGCCCTGCCTGCCTGCACGCGTTCTTTAGCAGCGCGTGTTTGCGCTACCGTGCTAAAGCCGCTAAACAGCGACTGGGTGGCAACCAGCGACTGGCGGCGGTCATCGCCATACTGCCATTCCTGTCCGCTTACTTTCAGGCGTTGTTTGCCAAAACCTGCATTGGCCGAAAGGTTAGGGCGGTATCCTGCATTTGCCTGGGAGACGCGTTCATCGAGTATGCGCAATTCGTCGCGTTGTGATTCCAGCTTGGGATGGCGCTGGTATACCTGCACCAGCATGTTGTCGAAGACCGGCAGGTGAGGCGGCGGGGACTGGGCATACAGGCTAGTGAATCCACCATGCATATATATGCATAGGGTCATACCAATCAGGGGAAAGCATGTTTTCA
>JAGVKI010000133.1 GCA_020050695.1 Alphaproteobacteria bacterium
AACGCCGTCAGCAGCATACGCCGCTTCTAAAATCATATCTTTGGAGTAGTAACCGGCAAATACCGGCAGGCCAGCCAGCGCCAGTGAGCCAATCCACATATAAGCATAGGTCACCGGCATCATTTTCCAGATACCGCCCATCTTGCGCATATCCTGTTCGCCTGACATGCCATGGATCACCGAACCGGCCCCCAGGAACAGCAGCGCTTTAAAGAAGGCATGCGTCATAAGATGGAACATGGCCGCAGCATAGGCGCCTACACCGCAGGCAAAGAACATATAGCCCAGCTGGCTGCAGGTGGAGTATGCGATCACGCGTTTAATATCGTTCTGCACAAGGCCAACGGTTGCGGCAAAGAAGGCAGTCAGTGCACCAACTATGCATACTACTTCAAGGGCTTGCGGGGATTGTTCGAAAAGCGGTGAGCAGCGGCACACCATAAATACGCCAGCGGTTACCATGGTTGCAGCGTGGATAAGCGCCGATACCGGTGTTGGGCCTTCCATCGCGTCCGGTAGCCAGGTATGCAGGCCAAGCTGCGCTGATTTACCCATAGCACCGATGAACAGCAGAATACAGATAAGCGTCATGGCGGGCACATTATAGCCAAGGAACTGCATGGTATCGCCTGCATGGTCTTTAGCTGCGCCAAAGATCGTGTCGAACTGGATGCTGCCAAATAAAACGAATACCGCAAAAATGCCGAGCGCGAAGCCAAAGTCACCCACGCGGTTGACAATAAATGCCTTCATAGCAGCAGCGTTTGCTTCCGGCTTTTTGAACCAGAAACCGATCAGCAGGTAAGAGCACAGCCCTACCCCTTCCCACCCAAGGAACAGCTGGATCAGGTTATCGGAGGTAACCAGCATCAGCATGAAGAAGGTAAAGAGCGACAGATAGGCCATAAAGCGCGGCTGGTGTTCGTCATGGCTCATATAACCCACCGAATAGGTATGCACCACAGCCGACACCCAGGTAACCACCACCAGCATCACAGCGGTCAGCGCATCTACGCGCAATACCCACGCCGATTTGAAATCGCCGGAGTTGATCCAGTCGGCCACCGTGATCTTGTAGACCAGGCCTTTAGCGCCCACCAGGTCTTGCCAGCCATGGGCAGACATGGCAAAGCCAGCGAACTCACTGAATATAAAACCCGCGCAGATCGCAGAGATAATCATGCCGCCGCAGGTAATAAGCTGCGCCGCGCGCGGGGTGATAACACGCACCGAAAGCCCTACGGCAATGGCGGCAAAAAGCGGAAGGAATACGAGTAGCTGGATCATATTAGCCCTTCATCATATTGACATCTTCCACCGCAATCGAGCCGCGGTTACGGAAG
Organism: Alphaproteobacteria bacterium; assembly: GCA_020050695.1. Lineage (GTDB taxonomy): Bacteria > Pseudomonadota > Alphaproteobacteria > Rickettsiales > SXRF01 > JAGVKI01. The sequence continues at coordinate 1,344 of JAGVKI010000133.1, forward strand.
TAAATTACCAGAATCGCAAGACCGATAGCGGCTTCAGCTGCCGCAACGGTAAGAATGAACATCGCAAATACCTGACCGGTCAGGTCGCCCAGCTTCACAGAAAATGCAACGAAATTGATATTCACCGACAGCAGGATCAGCTCGATCGACATCAGGATGGTGATGATGTTCTTGCGGTTCAGGAAAATACCGCATACGCCAAGCGTAAACAGCAGGCTCGATACCACGAGGTAATGAAATATGCCGATATTGGCGAAGAAATGCTGGTCCATTAGGAAATACCTTCTCCGGATTTTACTTTGACTATCATGACGCTCTCATCACGGGTGCGCGATAACTGCTTGGAGATCACCTGCTTGCGAACGCCAGGACGGGAGCGCAGTGTAAGCGTAATAGCGCCGATCATTGCCACCAGCAGGATGATGCCCGCCAGCTGGAACGGATAGAGATAATAGGTGTAAAGCACGTTGCCAATCGCATGGGTATTGGACATTTCGCTGCTATCGGGAATGAACTGGCGCACCTTTACAATATCGGTAGGGTTGGAAAGCGAGACATACACGATAAAGAGTAGTTCAAACAGCACAATGCCCGCCATGGTCAGGCCCATGGGCAGGTAGCGCAGGAAGCCCTGCCGCAGTTCGGCAAAATTGATGTCGAGCATCATCACCACGAACAGGAACAGCACCGCCACCGCGCCCACATACACAATGACCAGCGTCATGGCGATGTATTCGGCGCGAAGCAACACGAAAAGCCCTGCGCAGCTGAAGAAGGCGAGAATAAGGAAGAACACCGAATGTACCGGGTTCCTGGACGAGATCACCATAACGGCGGATAACACCGTGATGGTTGCAAACAGGTAAAATACCGATGTTGTTACAAGATCACCCATGGCTGCCTACCTATATGCCGCATCGGCCTGGAGGTTGGCGGCAATAGCCGATTCCCAACGCTCGCCATTGGCCAGCAGTTTATCTTTGTTGTAGAAAAGTTCTTCGCGCGTTTCAGCGGCGAATTCAAAATTCGGGCCTTCGACAATCGCATCAACCGGGCAGGCTTCCTGACAGAAACCGCAATAGATGCATTTGGTCATGTCAATGTCGTAGCGGGTGGTGCGGCGCGAACCATCGGCGCGCGCTTCGGCCTCAATGGTAATCGCCTGAGCCGGGCAGATCGCTTCGCACAGCTTGCAGGCAATGCAGCGCTCTTCACCGTTTGGATAGCGGCGCAGCGCATGCTCCCCGCGAAAACGTGGCGACAGCGGGCCCTTTTCAAACGGGTAATTGATGGTTACCGGTTTTTTGAAAAAATATTTCAGCGTCAGCGCGAAACCCGAGACGAGTTCGATGAGCAGGAACGAACGTGCTGTCCTATCAAGCTGCCAGATCATTTACACTCTCCTCTTTCTTCAGCGCACGCTGCGTCATTTTGCGGTGACGGATTGTATATACCGTCACCAGAATAATCGCCCCGGCAATTGCCGCACCGACAACATAGGGCATATTTTGTTTTACCAATGCCTTATTGCCACCGATGAGGTAGCCGACCAATAGCAAGGTTGCCATCCATAGTCCACCGCCAATGCCGGTATAGATGCAAAATTTTTTCAGGTTCATATGGGCAAGGCCTGCCGGAAAGGAAACCACATGGCGAAGGCCGGGAATAAGACGCCCCGTCAGCATTGAGATTTCGCCGTGGCTGGCAAAAAATTTATCCAGCTTTGCCATCTTGTCATGGTCAAAGAACATGTATTTGCCATACGCATTCAGGAAACGGCGGCCAAAATGATAGGCAATGATGTAGTTGAATATGGCGCCGCCAACGCAACCAAGCGTGGATACGATCAGCGCGATCCAGAAATTCATCTCGCCCTGATGCACCAGGTACCCCGCAGGCACCATGGTCGCTTCACTTGGAATAGGCACGAAGGTGCTCTCCAGGAACGCCATGAAAAACAGCCCCGGATAACCGAACAGCCTTACAATATCAACCAGCCACTGCGCTATATGTTCCATGTATGTTGACCTTATGACAGCGCAGGAGTTTTGAAATACACGATGTAGCCAGCCGTAAGCACTACCCACAGCAGCGACAACGGCAGGAACACTTTCCAGCCCAGGCGCATCAGCTGGTCATAGCGGTAACGCGGAAGCGTCGCACGCGCCCAGATAAAAATGAACAGAACAAATGCTACCTTTGAGATGAACCAAAGCGTGCCCGGGATCCAATTGAACGGAGCAACATCAAACGGAGCGTGCCAGCCGCCAAGGAACAGGATGGAGGTGATACCGCTCATCAGGATCATGTTCATGTATTC
>JAGVKI010000180.1 GCA_020050695.1 Alphaproteobacteria bacterium
CACGATGCTTTTGCATCCGCTCGGTGGAGGTGGTGTGCTGGCGCTTATCCCACGCGGTGAGCCGGTTTTGCTCGTTGAGCATTCCCTTGGTGTACATGGCGGCGATGATGGCCTCCACCGCCGCCGTTTCCATATCCTGCATGATGGCGATTTGTTCCGCGTCCACTTCGACCGTGCCGCGTGATTTGTGCTGGGATGCCGCATCGAGCAAGCACGTCCAGACCGCGACGACGTGAGCCATCTTTTGCTTGGCACGATGCGCGATCACCTTGAGCTTAGGGTCGTGTGGCATACCGTGATACATCCTGAACCATTCCATCGCCATGAGCCGGTCTATTCATCAAGCAAGCTCTGCTGCCCGTCATCGGGCTGGTCGGGGATGCGTTCCTGATCTTCCTGCTTCAGGGAAAGCGCCAATTCGATGCAGCCCTTGGTGAGCTTGGCGCGGTCTAATTCCACGGCTGCTTGCTTCTTTAGCTGGAGCAAGGTTTCCAGTTCCATCTTCCGCATCGTGTCGATGGTCAGACGGCAGATTTCATCAAAAGTTGAGATAGGTTTTGAGCTGTCATTCATGTGTGCCTCCGTTGGTTAAAACGGTTCGTTGTTCGAACTGTTCGGACAAAGGCTGCACGACGATATGGGGGGCTGGCGTGGGGCTTGGATAGACCTTGGGTGGGGCGCAAAGGGGGCTGCATTTCCCCGCGCATGATTCAAAATGATACTGTCAACGCCCTTGGGTGGGGCTGAGGGGTGACCTTGGGTGGGGCTATGAGGGGGCTGGTGCGCCCCTCGTCTGAGAAACAAGCAAAATTTTCTGTCTGCCACTTAGCAATATATTGAAGTTTAGCAGCCAACCTTTATGCTCATGCTTGTAACGGGGTGTAGTAACCCCAGCAAACTGCGTACTAAGGACTCGTATTCACGAAATGTCCCTCCGCGACCATATGTCGGGAGGGCGGCTGAATATAACACCCTCACGGGAAATAGGTCGCAGCCGGTTTGCTGGCTTACTAACCTCCCGACGCCAGTTGGCGCTGGATACCTCGTTACCGTAACCAACGGGGCGAGGTCTTGTGATAGAAAAGAAAACAATAAATCCTACAAATGCGTATATCGGCGCACGTCTGCGCCAAGCGCGGCTCATGCGAGGCATGAGCCAAAAAGACCTTGGCCAAGGCATTAAAAGGCCAGTCACCTTTCAGCAGGTGCAAAAATATAAAAACGCCATCAATCGCATATCGGTAGAATTGCTGGAAGAATTTGCAGCGGCGTTACACCTGCCCATAGGTTTCTTTTTGCCGGGTCAGGATATTGAATTCGAGCCAGTGCTTACGCCAAGCGAGGCACAGCTGCTTGAGTGTTTTCACGCGATGAGCGCCAAGTCGCAGGATGCGCTTATCACTCTGCTGAAAGATGTAAGGCGGATAAGATGATGGGATATAAATATCAGAATAAACTGGATGAAGAAAATGAACGGCTCTACTGGTGCCGCTTCCCGCGCTGGTATCGCATTTTAGCACGCATTTTGGGAATGGCGTTTATGGCGATTTTCATTCTGCTGGGCGTGTATGGCACCATCGGCTGGATCATTCTCCGTTTCGTGTAGCGGTACGTTCAGCCGGTAATAGCCGCGATCATTAGAAGTTATTAGGCTGCGCCAATCGCGCTTGTGTTTGAAAATATCCCGCACGCGCACGGCGCGAGAGCCGGATTCGTAAATCAATGTTTTTCCATGCACCCAAGGCTGTCGGCTTCGCGCCGCATCATGTAGCTGTTCCACCACTCGCGCTTGCACATCACCGAGGTGATATTCCTTTCCTTCCAGCTTCACATGCCGATAGTCGTTGGAGAAATGAAAGTCACCTTCAACGCCAGTTTTGGCAGGAAACACCAGCGTATTGCCATTGCCGAGATTATAGGTTTCCTCAAACTTCTTGCGGTCTTCCTGTAACACGACCAGATCGCCGATTCGTACCATGATGGCAGGCTGCGGTGGTTCATAAGCCATACGAAGGATGTGGCCTTCTTCTTCAATGGAGCGGAATATGCGAAGTTTTGCGCGGCCTGTGCTGCACACGCGATAGAAGTCTTCAGGACGCACTGCCATGAAGCCTTGCTTGGGTTCGTGCTGCTCGAAGATGAATTTGCGGTTATGGATTACGCCCCGTTCCATATATCGAAGCGGTAACCAAACGCATGTACGCAACAGGTCGTTTTCTATCGCGTAATATACATCTTCCTGTGGTATTCCCCAACGCATCCACAGATTTTGCAGCCGGTCATATGCTTTGTTGTGAAAGACCATCGCTTTCTCTCGCACATTACTCTTTTTACTGCTTTTATTGCCGAACTGCTTTTATAGAATCCATTTTGCAAATGCACAACCATAAATCTACATAATGCAATTCATAGACACGCTTAGGTTGTTTTTGACGCAGGTAATTCCGACGTTTCAGAAGTGAGGCAGAGTTCATAACGTCGGTCTATTTTGCTACGACAGAGTACATCAACTTGGCTTTGTCATAAACCGACAATGCTTTCTTCGCCTGTAAGACGGAACTATAGGCCACAATGAATGCTAAAAGCTGAATTCAGAAATGTCGATTTTTTGAATTAGTTGTAAATTAATAATTGTAGGCTATTGTTGATGCCATGAAAAAAGTCATCCTTTCACTCTTTGTTGCTCTTTCTCTGCTTGTTGCGCCTATCGCATACGCCGCTGGCATGAATTGTGAAGGCGATAATGGCCAGATGACAGAGCAATCTAAAAAACAATTAAAGAGCGAAAAGCAGGACGATAATAAGATGGCGAAAGCCGGACACCATTGCTGCTGTCATCATGTATCGGTCATGCCTAGCTTGACTGTAGCTGCACCAATGAAGGTTTCCAGCCGCACGGTTTTCGTTCTTGAGCAGGATGCCACAACATCCGTAGTGGTCGGACCACCACTCAAACCACCTTCACACGCTTAATTCCATAAAGCAGGCTTGCGCCTGAACGAGTGCCTGTTCAGGTGCTCTGATGTCGCTGTCCTTTTGTGATTACCCAAGGAATTAAGTGTGAGAACTCCCAATGCCAAACCCATATAAGCTCCCCGTGTGGCTGCTCTGCGCCACCATGCTAACCAGTGTGCCTGCTTACGCCGAACCAGACAAGCAAACCGATGCATCGCCACCTGCTGCTGTGGCCGCACCTGTGAAAGCCACTGGCTTTACGCTGGATGATGCGATTGCCAAGGCACTCGTACAGTCACCCCGCTTGAAGGCATTTGGTAGTGGGGTTGCTGCTGCAAAGGGAGAGCAGCGGCAAGCTGGAGCATGGGTAAACCCCGAAGTGGGCGTGGAAGCGGAGAATGTCGCTGGCCAAGGAGCCTATAAAGGGTTTGATTCGGCGGAGGTGACGGTTGGGGTCACGCAGGAAATTACTATCGGCGGGAAGATTTCGGCACGGGAAAGCATTGCGGGTAAAGGGTTGGAAATCGCCTCGCTCGATGAACAGGCCGCAACACTTGATGTGATCCGAGATGTTACCACCGCCTATGCGGATGTGGTGGCGGCGGAAGAAAATGTGCGCCTTGCCACTGAGCAAAAAGAGCTGGCTGTGGATGTGCTGAAATCGGTAAGCGTGCGCGTGGGCGCTGCCGCCGCGCCGCTGATTCAGAAAAGCCGCGCCGAAGTGGAACGCTCCACCGCCACTATCGCGCTCGATAAGGCGAACCGCGAACGTGATATTTCCCGCAAGAAACTGGCTGCGCTCATGGGCGAAGAACGCTTTACCCTGCCACTTGATAGTGCGGCGTTTTATGCGATTGCGAAGCCAGAAGCGGCATCGCTGGAAGAAAAGCTGAAAGCCAACCCCGATCTGGTGAAGCTGAATAGCAGTTTGGAGCAATCTAAAGCGCGGCTGGATTTAGAACAGGCGAACGCTATTCCTGACCCGCGCCTAAGTGTAGGCGTGCGCGATTTCCGCGATAGCGGCGATCAGGCGTTCATCGTCGGTGTGTCGCTGCCCATCCCCGTGTTCAATGCCAACCGTGGTAATATCGAGAAAGCGCGGCACGAGGTTAGCCGCACGGAAATGGATAACCGCCAGCTGGCACTCAACACCAGCGCGGAACTGACACAGGCGCATGAGCGCATGGAAAACGCCTATGTGCAGGCAGAAACACTCAAAACCGAAATCCTGCCTTCCGCCGATAAAGCCTTCAGGCTGGCGCGTGAGGGGTATGGCTTGGGGCGTTTCCCCTACCTCGAAGTGCTGGACGCGCAGCGCAGTCTGTTCGGGGTGAAGCAGCAACAAATTGAAGCGATACGCGAATTTCATACTGCCAAGGCGCAAGTGGAACGGTTGACCGCCACACGCCTTAGCACATTACAAAAATCAGGAGAGAACCATGAATAAGCGCAACCTCATTTTATTAACGCTGCTGCTGGCCATTGCTGGCGGCGCATATCTCGTGCTTGGTGGGGATGCGAAAGAAACCGCAACGGAGAATCACGCCCATGCAGATAAAGACGAGCATGGCCACGGCGATGAGCATAAGGATGACCATGCCGAAGGTGGCGATCACGGACACGGTGATAAGGATGAACACGCGCATGGCGATGAACATGGTCACGATCATGCCGAAGCCAAGCCAGCTGCTGAGGAACATGGTGAAGCCGATGAGCATGGTCACGGGCATGGTGGCGAAGAAGGCGGTCATGCAGAGGAAAGTAAGATCAGCGACAATGCAGTGAAGAATCTCAATATCGAGATTCTGCAAGCTGGAAGTGCGATGGTGCAGGAAACTGTCAGCGTCAGTGGCCGCGTGACCCTGAACCAGAATACCACAGCACAGGTGAAGGCACGCTTCCCCGGTGTAATTCGTAGTGTGGTGAAAGAACCGGGTGAAGTGGTGAAAGCTGGCGATACGCTGGCCACGGTGGAGAGTAACGACAGTCTGCAAGTCTATGCGGTCAAGTCGCCCGTTTCTGGCAACATCATAACTCGCAATGCCAATGTAGGTGAATTGGCGGCGGATACGCCGCTGTTCGTGGTGGCGGATTTAAGCAAGTTATGGGTGGAATTATTCATTTTCTCCAAAGATGGCGAAAAGCTCAAAGCTGGCCAGAAGGTGCGTATCCAATGCCTTGATGACCCTATCAATACCGACACGACGATTGCGCTGGTATTACCTACCGCCGAAGCCTCTAGCCAGACGGTAGTGGCGCGTGCGGTGATTGAGAATACCGATAATCACTGGCGTTCGGGCATGAATATCCGTGCGTATGTGGTGCTGTCTGAAAAAGAAGCCCCGCTTGCGGTGAAAACCGAAGCCATTCAGCGCATGGAAGGCAACACCGTGGTGTTTGTGGCAGAGGATGCTGGCACATTCAAAGCGCAGCCCGTGGAAACAGGTATGGGCGATGCGACATGGACGGAAATTAAAAGCGGCCTGAGCGCAGGTCAACGCTATGTAGCTAAAAACAGCTTCGTGGTGAAAGCCGACATCGGGAAAGCCGGTGTGGAAGATACAGATTGAACATTGGGAGATAAGTCATGATTGAGCGTATTTTAGGATTCTCCCTGCATCACCGCTATTTGATTGCGCTACTCACGGCAGCGGTCGCAGTGTTTGGGATTTACTCTCTTAAGAACCTGCCGATTGATGCTGTGCCTGACATCACTAATAATCAAGTGCAGATCAATACAATTGCGCCTGCTTTTTCTCCGATGGAAGTAGAAAAGCAGGTGACATTCCTAGTGGAAACTGCACTGGCAGGGATTCCTGGTCTTGAATATACCCGCTCGATTTCGCGCAACGGATTCTCTCAGGTAACTGCCGTATTCCACGATGACGTAGATATTTACTTCGCACGCGCTCAAGTGAATGAACGTATTGCAGAAGCGAAAGAGAGCCTGCCAGAAGGCGTTGACCCGAAGATGGGCGCAATCTCAACTGGCCTTGGCGAGATTTAC
>JAGVKI010000054.1 GCA_020050695.1 Alphaproteobacteria bacterium
CCTGCCATGCATGGCGGAAAATAAATTTTACTCCTAGCCCATCAAGGCGCCTGAGCCATGCGCGAAGCAGCGGCGCCGCCTTCATGCTGCGGGGGAAAACACGCCCACTGCTGCCGATATAGGTTTCCTGCCCCAATGCTTCACACCATTTGCGTAAATCATCCGGCGAGAAAGCATGTATGTACGGCGACAGCCAGTCTGCCGCCTGGCCATAACGGGTAAGAAAACTATCCAGCGGTTCGCTATGGGTAAGGTTCAGCCCGCCCCTGCCCGCCATCAGCAGCTTGCGCCCCGGGCTTGGCATACGGTCATATATGCTTACCTTGTGTCCTGCCGATGCAAGCACTTCTGCGGCGATAAGGCCCGCAGGCCCTGCACCGATAATGGCTATGTGCTTAGATGACATGAGCTGAGCGCACGCTAATTCCTGGCAAAATATTCAGGTATGGGCTGGCTTGCCAGCAACTGAACCCAGCGCGCTTTGTTGTTTGTAATTTCATCCTCATACGCCTTGTTAGGTGGGCCATAATGACGAAACGCGTACTGAAGCCCCACAAGCTTGCCGGTTTTTTCATCTGTTCTGAAACGGAAAATATTGAACTCGCCAATAATGGGTTCCTGCTGTGTCCAGGTGATAAACTCAATCATCACTTCCTGGGTCTGGTCATTTTTCAGTATCCGGGAACCAGCCTGTGAACTGGTGCGCTTTACGACTTCTGCAAACTCATGCGCAAACTCCAGCGGGGTAAGATCTACATCGTTATAGCGATGCAGGGCGATCATTTTTGTCCAGCCGGTCAGCGTTTGGCCTTCTGGCAGGTATTCATTGATATCGACCGGCTTGGTGCTTTGGGTAAACGCCAGCTTGTAATGCGTATTGTCAAAAGCGACATATTTATCCTGATATTTATCCTGGGCATGCGCCGTCACGGAAAACAAACTAACAATAAGTATAATAAGGATTTTATTCATATACATCACCTGTAATTAGCTGGCGGGTATACTACGCGTTTTGCACAAAAGCGGAAGCACTATATATATCTTGCTTATGGCATTGACCAAAGCCGCCCAAAGCATTAGGTTGCGCCTCTTTTAAACGATTGGCCTAAATTATTGGCCCGAATTGCCACAATTATGCTTTTTATCAACGACCTTACCTATCGCATTGGCGGGCGCACACTGCTTGAAAATGCATCGCTATCGATTCCTGCCGGACACCGCGTTGGTCTGGTCGGCCCTAATGGCACGGGCAAATCCACGCTGTTTAAATTGATCTCGGGCGAACTTGCTGCCGACGGCGGTGAAATTTCAATGATCAAAGGGGCAAGCATGGCCATGGTGCGCCAGGACATGCCTGATGACGACACCTCGCTGATCGACATCGTACTGGCTGCCGACGAAGAGCGCGAAGCCCTGTTTAAAGAAGCCGAAACGGCAGAAGATCCAGAACGCATTGGTTATATCTATACGCGCCTGGAAGAAATCGACGCATATAACGCACCATCGCGTGCCAGCACTATCCTTGCAGGCCTTGGTTTTAACGAAGCCGCGCAGAATAGCCCTATCTCCTCGTTTTCCGGTGGCTGGCGCGCACGCGTGGCACTGGCTGCGGCACTGTTTAAAAAACCCAACCTGCTGCTGCTCGACGAACCAACCAACCATTTGGACTTTGAAGCAATGGTATGGCTGGAAAACTTCCTGATGCGCTACAGCGAAACACTGGTTATTATCAGCCATGATCGCGATATCCTGAATAAAACAGTTACGCATATCGCCCATCTTGAAAACCAGAAACTCAACCTCTACACCGGCACCTATGACGAGTTCGAGCGCCGCCGCGCCGAGCGTTTGATGGGCCAGCAGGCACTGCATGAAAAGCAGATGGCGCAAAAAGCGCATATGCAGAAATTCGTCGACCGCTTTGGCGCTACCGCCAGTAAAGCACGCCAGGCGCAAAGCCGCCTGAAGGCCATTGCAAAAATGGATATTGTGGATGCGGTAATGGCTGACCGCGTGACCTCGTTCACCTTCCCGGAGCCTGAAGAGCAAGGCTCGCCCATGATCGTGCTTGACGATGTAAACGCAGGCTACGATCCGGCAAAGCCCGTACTCAAGAACCTGAAACTGCGTATCGACCATGACGACCGCATTGCGCTGCTGGGTGCCAATGGTAACGGTAAATCGACACTGATGAAGCTGCTTTCTGGCCGCCTGCCGCAGCTGTCTGGCGACATCCATAAAGACGGCAAGCTACGTGTGGGCTATTTCGCGCAGTTCCAGACCGACGAACTGGACGTAACCCAGACACCGTTTGAAGTCATGCGCACCGCAATGAAAGGCACCGCCGAAGCCAAAATACGCGCGGCACTTGCCAAATTCGGTTTTGATAAACACAAGGCCGACACCAAGGTAGGCGAACTCTCCGGCGGCGAAAAAGCCCGCCTGCTGTTCTGCCTTATGAGTTTTGATGCGCCGCATATCATGCTGCTCGACGAACCAACCAACCATCTTGACATCGACGCACGCGAAGCACTGACCCAGGCGCTCAATAAATATAACGGCGCCGTGATTCTGGTAAGCCATGATCCGCACCTCGTGGATTCGGTGGTAGACCGCCTATGGCTGGTGGCCGACGGCACATGCAAACCGTATGACGATGACCTCGAAGGCTACCGTAACCTGATTGTGCAGCAGCGCAAGCGTGAACGCGAAAGCGCCAAGCAGGAAGCAAAAGCAGGCAAAGGCGGTGCAAAAGATAGCCCGAAGGAGAGCAAGAAATCCAATCCGTCCAAAGCGGAAAGGGAACTGGCCAAGCTGGAACAGAAGATAGCTGAACTGACGCTGCGCAAAGACAATATGGAAAATGAAATCGCCAATAGCTTTACGCCAGACAAGGCAAAGCAGCTAAAAGACCTAAACAACAGCTACGCGCAGCTGGAAACTGAACTGAAGGCAGCCAACGACGACTTGGAAGCGCTGATAGCGCGCCTTTAGTGGCACATCATATTTTTGGTTTTTAAATACTCGCTGATGATGCCAGCTGCTTTTTGATGCCCCTGCGGGTTCCAATGGCCATCTTTTTTCCAGAAATCCTCCGGCTGCATATGGGGGAAAGTATTCACAAACGCAATGCCCAGTTCATCCGTCATACGCTCCATAATCTCAGATATTTTTGAATGAAGCGGCACGTCCGCAGGCCCTGATGACCAGGCAGTGCACGGGCTATATAGTTCGCATTTGCTGTGGATGCCAACCACGACTAGCGGAATGCCTGCCTGGGTAAGCTTCGCATGTATACGCTGCAGCAGCATTTTATTTATCTTAATCGCCGTATCGGCCACCTTGCGCTGGCCAGGTTTCAGCGATGGGTAACGATACAGCAGCGTCGAGTTAAATCCCTTAAGGCCCTGTTGCTTGGGACGTGTCTTGTCCTCTTTCTGGAAGAGTTCCATGGTTTTCTTCAGCAACACAGACTCATTCAGCCAATCCCATAAGAATAAATCTACTGAACGGGTGCCAAATTTCTGTACGTTGGGAATGGGATAGCCTGCGATTTCCAGCTTGCCATCTTTCAATGTGGCATAGGGTTTATAATATCCATAGCGCTCAAACAGCACGTTATCTTCGAATTCATTGTCATAGGTAAAACCAAGCACAACCAAATCCGGGCGAAAGGCAATCACCTTATCGAGCATCAGGTAATATTGCACCGGCCCGTAACCTGATACGCCGAAGTTCAGCGATTCCACGCAGGATTGCTCTGCTACTTTTTCGGAATAACGTTGTTCATCGTCTACCCCGATGCCCCACAAGAATGAATCGCCCATAAATGCTATGCGCGGCTTTTTATGATCGGAAACCAATGGCACCTCTGCCTGACGTAACCCGTGGGAGTTATTTGAAACGTTATATTTAAACTGCTCGCGCTTGAACATGCCATGCATCATCGGGGCATTCTTCCACCCCAGAACAGGGTCGTATTGATAAAAACCATAAGGCTGCCCCGTTGCCGGAACAGAATATTGCTGCTCAGGCTCAGCAAACCACCAGCGCACGGTGTATTCAGCAATAACAAGCGATATAGCCGTAGATAGAACTGCCCAGAACAGGATTAGGATCAGATCTTTGGTTTTCATAGGGATTTATCGTATTGCTTTTTTTCTAAGGATTCGTTGACATTGGCATTCTTTAAAAAAAATGTCTTTAAAAAACAGGTGTTATACCGATTCTTATTACGCATACATGCTCGCAGCCAATGCTTGACGCATGGGTCTGCCGCCGTTACAAATAGCAACTTAAAATTGACACAAGCATTTATTATTAAATATTTTTTGTAACATTACATAATTGATTGAACGATGACTGTGATCCCTACTTCGCCCTACACTATTGGCCTCATCCAAATGCGCTGCTCCAAGAATCCGAAGGAGAGCCTGGCTAAAGCTATTTCCATGCTGGAAAAGGCAGCGAAAAAAGGCGTGCAAGTCGCGTGCCTTCCGGAACTGTTCCTGACCGATTATTTCTGCCAGAAACTCGATCCGGCTATTTTTGATCTGGCCGAACCGGCCGATGGCCCAACCACCAAAGCGCTGGCAGTGGTTGCCAAAAAGCACAAGATGGTCATCATCAATTCCATTTTTGAAAAAGCGGCACCCGGCCTTTACTACAATACGGCGGTCATTATTGACGCTGATGGCAAGATTGCCGGTAAATACCGCAAGATGCATATCCCGCATGATCCGTTGTTCGAGGAAAAATATTATTTTGCTCCGGGCGATCTGGGCTTCCAGGCATTCGATACCAAAGCTGGTCGCATCGGCACGCTGGTATGCTGGGATCAGTGGTATCCTGAAG
>JAGVKI010000248.1 GCA_020050695.1 Alphaproteobacteria bacterium
CGGCATGGATGACATGTGTAACAACCTCAAATCCTGTATGGTAAAAATGCCTGTCGTGTATAACGGTCTTCCGCGCCGTTTTCAAGGCCAAACCACCCGTTAGGGCGGCAGCGAACTATGCCCGGCCTTTAGAGTAACCAGCTGATTTATAAACAGGCATAAAAAACGCCGCATGTGCGACGTTTCGTACCAGATTCAAATATCTATAAGCTTAAGCTATCCCACCTGAAGGGCCATTAATGCCTGTTTGCTGTTGAATACCCTGGTTATTGGCAACTTTCAGCTGCATGCCTTCTGCATCAGGCACATTGAGCTGACCCGACAGGAAACCGCGAAGTTCACCGCCAATACCGGCAAGCTGTGCTGCAAGCGATGGGTTAGCGGCGATGCCGGTTAGTTCCTGGCTGGTTTTGGTGGAAAGATTATTCGCTACGGCATTTGCAGCATCCTGGCTGGCAGCTGCCGTTCCAAAGGTAGCTACCGCTTGTTCGCGCGCCTTATCCTGGGCAGCGCCAATAACTTCAACTGCAGTAGGCGCACGCTCTAAAACAGGCTTTGCATCGGGTGCATCTACAGGGCGTTCCAAAGCAGGATCAGTCTTTACGGGATCAGTAGAGCGCTCTGGTGGTTCGCTGCCAAGCAGCTTGCCGTATGTTTCATTAAGTTCGTGGAGCGCTTTCTTATCTACAGTGCCCGGATGAAGTTCTTCATAATCAAGAATCGCCTTAATACCCGATTTCGTTGGATGTTGCAGCGTTACCTGAACGCGCTCTGCATCTACAATAGAACTATCGGTCTGGCCACCGCTGCTGCTTGTACCTGATGTACCGCCCGTAGATGAACCACCAGCAGACGCACTGCCAGTTGAACCGGTAGCCGTATCGGCAGGTCTATTGGGGTTATCTGATACAGATGCGTTCACGTACAGCGTCCTAAGCTTAGTATATTATGTACCTATATTAGCATTATTGGCCCTAAAGATGTATGAAGGTTTCATGACACCATATTGCCTAGCTTATACAATAAAAACAGCATGTTGCTCAATTCAACACCCATAAACCCGTCAAAAATACAAGCTTTTGAATAGTATACGTAAACTACACTGCTTCCGACAGTTGGGCTATTTTTTCCTCAGCTTTCAGGTAACGCAGCAGGAAGTCCTCGGCACGTGCATCAGGTTCCGCCAGGAAATCCATATAAATGATTTCCCCATACATGTTTAAGTCACGTGCGCCAGGGGCCATATAATCACGGCGCAGCTTTTCCACACCCTGTTTATCACAGCGCAAATAGGCAAAGAAATTTTTGCCTGACAGCGTCACACCGCGATATAGCATGATCGAGTCATTATCACCCAGGGCAAGCTTCTCAACAAACGATAGTACCGTCATATCAATATCCCTTTCCGCCAGAGGTTTTTGCGCCGCGCATGGCATAGCCCGGCAATACTTCCTGGAACTCACCCGTCATGCGGCTGGCTGGCACACGCTCCTGCGCAGAGGTAATGCTAAGCCCGCTGCATCCAAGCACATCGGCGCCCGCTTCCACCATAGCCATGGCCTGCTCAAAATCTTTTACGCCGCCACTGGCCTTGACGCCTACAGTATCGCCTACGCTGCGGCGCATGATTTCAACGGCCTCCACATCGGCCCCACCTTTGGGATTAAACCCCGTGGAGGTTTTAACAAAGCTGGCGCCTGACGCCTTGGCTATCAGGCTGGCTTTGGCAATCTGTTCCGGCGTCAGGTCTGCTGATTCCAGTATTACTTTTACCGGTACATCCACCGAGCCAATCACACGCTTAAGATACGAGTGACACTCAGCGTACTTGCCTTCTTTCAGCAAATGGCGCGGCAATACCGTGTCAATTTCATCAACGCCTTTGGAACTGGCCAGCTGCATTTCCTTTACCGCCTGCTCCACTGGCAGGTCACCTTCAGGAAAATTGGTAACGGTGATGACTTTGACATCCGTATCCGCCAGAAGCTTTTTTGCATGCGCTACATATTTCGCTGGAATGCATACCGAGCGCGTCTCCTGTAGCTGTGCGGTTTTGCACAGTTCGGTTATATCCTTCTGGGTTGCCGTTGGCTTCAGGTTGGTAAGATCCACCAGCGACATGGTGCTCTGCCAGTCCTGCACGGTTTGCGGGCGGCCAAGCGTTACCTCCGGCACCTCTTCCAGCCCCTTGATGATAGGAGCCAGCTGGGCATGCGCATCCTTTACAATGCGGTCAATCACAGGCGTTGCCAGCTTCGGCGGGTGTTGCTTGAACTGTGCAGCAAAATATTTTTCTGCCGCCTGCATGGTTTCCACAAATTTAATCGGCGCCAAATACTCATCGCCATATTGCTCACGGGCCCATTTTTCGATAACGGGTTTCCATGTGCCATTCTCGTCAATTACCACAATAGGCTTCTGATGCCAGCGGCCTGCGGTATCCTGATACATGGTTGCCTTATGCTGCTGGCGTATCATTTCCAGCACCATGAACTGCTCCTGCCCGGAGCCGATACCGCCGTCGAGCAGTGCAATACCTTCTGAATGCTCGAGGTAATATTCGATGCGGTGAATCATATCCTTGCAATCGGTGTAACGGCACATCAGTTTTTTGATGGTCTCCGGGTCTTTTTCGGAGCCAGACAGGCCAATCGCGCCACGCTCATGCGCCGAAATGCCATGCAGATAAACACCTAAATCCTTAGCCCGGCGCATCTGTGCACCCATTACGCCTAGCGTGCCGCCGCCATTTACAATACCCCAGCCATGGGCATTGCACATATCCACCGAACGCTCAGCCGAACGGATATGTTCAGGTTTGCGCGTGGTAGCAGAACCAAAAAACGCGACCGTTACGCGCGGACGCTTGCGAGCGTCATCCTCAGCTACAAATTCCGTAATCGGACGAGCGCCCGGCTGGTAGGTGTGCAGCTTGTAATCAGCCATGCTCTTGCCATCTAGGTCTTTAGGCACGCGCTGGTTGATCACGTCCAGCACTTCCTGCGGCGTGTGGCATCGCGTTACACTGTCTTTAAAGCCTTCGCGCAGCGTACCGGCAGCACCCAGATGGTCGAGCGAATCCATAAAACTTTTCCACTCGTCATCCGAACCAAAAAATATGATGGGTTTGCGCTGCTGCTTTAATTCTCCCGACAGACGCGTGAATTCAGCCTGTTCATCAGGCTCCAGATGGCCTGTGGTATATTGCTTCTTTTTGAGTTCAGAGAGTTCACTGAAAATGTCCTTCACCTTTTCAGGTTCCCAGACCATGAAGGGATTGCCGATTTCCGATTCGGCAAGCAATGCATAAATATCGTATGGGTTGGCGCCCGGCGTTACGATGCTGGCTATCGAACGGTTGCAGCGCCCGGTAAAATGGAACACATGCTTGTTACTAAATGCCGGTGCCGTTTCGATTTCATAGCCTGCATCTTCCAGCGGTGCAAACTGCCCCGCTACTTTAGATGCCTTGTCGCAATAAAGCTGAATGGTATTGAGTACATTGAGCATGTCCCTACCCTCTTTCCCGTTAAATGTTATTTTTTATTTTTATTAGTCTTGTTATAGCCTCTAAACGGCCATGCGTCTAGGGGGCAAGACAAACATTATTATTATGTAAATCAATGTATTATTAAGACTATACCCCCACCCCCTACGCGCGGGAGACGCCGTTTTTCCATAGCGATACAAAGGCGCCTTCTTCCATTGCCTGATCACCTAAAATTTCTTTCACGCCTGCATAAGGCAAACGCTGTTTGGCAGGTGATATATAGACATCCTCAATGCGCAGCACCGGCGCGCCGGTATGGGCATCAAGGGCTAAGCTTCCCAGTAACTGGCAGGGTGTTTTCTGCGCCTGACGCAGGGCCTGTTCCACGCCCGGCGTTACATGAAACGCAACCGCCTTGATCGGCTTTACGCCCGTCGATTTACTGCCCACCGGCATCTGCCTGCCGGACGCAATATTTAAAAAGAAATGCTGCCCGGTTTTGCTTATGTTTAAATCACGCACCGTTACATCGGGAATCACCACCAGTGGCTTACGGTTACCCTGACCGAACGGGCCAACCGCCGCCATGCTGCGGATAAGGTCCGGCTTTACGTGATCAAGCGGTATAACGCCCGCAACCGGAACGGCATGTACCGACCGCGCCTTTTGCACATCGTCTTTCAGGCGCGAACACAACCGGCTGCGCACCTCTTCAAGCTTACCAAGTTCAAACGTACCGCCTGCGGCCATGGGATGACCACCCGCTTTTATAAACGCCGGATCGCTGCCTTCGGCCAGCGCGCGGAAGCCAGAACCTAAATCCACGCCCTCAACACTGCGGCCAGAGGTTTTATAATGGTAATGCGTGCCGCCGTCAGCAGAAGGGCCTTCAACCCTGGCGCATGCCAGTACCGGGCGGCCAAACTCTTCTTTCATGCGCCCGGCGACAATACCCACCACTCCTTCCGGCCAGTCGTCCCCTGCCAGAACCAGTACAGGTGTATCTGCGTCATTCGCCAGTATTGCCTGCGCCTGCGTGCGCGCCTCTTTGGTAATGGCCGCTTCCTGACGCTTGCGCTCTTCATTGGTTTCATTGGACATAATACGCTTGAGTAAAAATTCCGGCTGGTCTTGCTTGCTGCTTGCCAGAAATTCCCATGCTACCGATTGCCCCATACGCCCTGGCGCATTGATGATGGGTGCAAGGCGAAACGCAATCGTCTCTTCATCCATCGGCACGGCAACATTGGCGGCGCGGCACAGCTGGTTGATGGCTTCGTCCCTGCCCTCGTTGATAACCTTGACGCCCTCGCGTACAAAGAAGCGGTTGATATTGCCTTTGATGTTCACGACATCGCCCACCGTTGCCATGGCGGTCAGGCCAAGCAGGTCGCGCAATTCCAGCTTACGTGCGCGGTTATCTTTCTGGTGGGAGAAATAATCCTTTATACCTGCCGACAGCAGGAAGGTAACGCCCACAGCTGCCAGTGATTTAAGAGCCGGATCAGCGTGGGTTTCATCACTGCGGTTGGGGTTGACTACCAGCGCGCCTTTGGGAATGCTGTGCCCGGCAGAATTGGGGTGATGGTCGACCACAATGGTTTCCATTCCCAGTTCGCCTGCGCGCTCGATGGGCTTATTGGCCAATGTGCCGTTATCAAGCGTGATAAGCAGGTTCACGCCCTGCTTGTGCAATTCATCGACCGCCATGCTGTTTACGCCGTAGCCTTCGGCCACGCGGTTGGGCACATGCACAATAATATCCTCTTCAGGAACACCGCAGGCAAGCAGCGTGCGCTTCAGCAGCGCGACCGAGCAATTACCATCACAATCATAGTCACCCGAAATACCGATTTTTTCATGGTTGCGAATGGCCAGCGCGACACGTTCGATGGCTGGCTTCATGTCTTTGAGTTGCAGATACTCAGGCACGCGCGCGAGGAAATCATTAAAATTCGGCGTATTTAAAAATTCTGGCGCGGAGTCAGCATCAATACCACGCTGCGAAAGAAGCGCGCCCACTACAGCGCTGTAATCTTTACGCTCAGCTTTTGCACCACGCAGTATCCGGCCTGCCGCACCGCCTGCAGCTACACGTGGCGCCGCTGCCGTAGTTTCCATGCTATCGAGATAGGATTTTGCCAGTGGCGTAAGCTGCTGCAATGTTGGTACAGGCGCTACGGCCTCCAAAGACCATCTTTGGTTGCGCGCGGAGTACACATTCGAAGCTGCATCACTCATGGCTTATTCCTTCGGCTTATGCCTTGGGGCTCCCTGTTATAGCCCTGCCTTTTTTAATGCCATTGATTCGCATTAGTCTTATACCAGGAAAAAAACGCTGGCAATGTTTTTAATAACTGTTAAGAAATAAGCCCCTTTATACAGCATTTTACTCACAAGGGACTGTTACATGAAACCAACCACTGTAACTGTTGATCTTCCCCTCAATGACGCGTTGATGCGCGACATTCGCCATCTATGTCAGGATATTGGGGTAGATGTTCCCACCCTCGTCGCCAACCAGCTTTTAGACCTGCTTTACAGCCATCCTCCCAGAACGGATTTTGTGGCTCAGCGCGCCACGCTTACCGATTATGCGGAGGGCTCGATCACTGCAGCTGATGCCATCGAAATACTCGGGCTTGATAGCCCGCAGGAACTGGCGCACCGCATGCAGGCATACGGGTTTGGCAGCCTGCCCAAAACCACCCCGGTCAATGCCGCTTTTGCCCTGCTTGTCAAAACCAAGGGCAGCCAGGGATAAAAAGGGCAACATATGGATAAGGCAAAACCACACAAACATAATGCCCTTGTCCTGGAAGCCAGCGCGCTGCTTGCCACGCTGAAGGAATTCAACGGCCATATGCAACCGTTTGAAAATCTTGCGGGTATTTTCGATAAAGTGCTCATCCCCGATATGGTGTTTTATGAACTGACCGCCATACTCCCCAGTTCGCAGGCGCACATGCAGCAGCAGTTCAAGGATGCCCTTGCCTCTTCCCACCCGCAAGAGGCATTGGATGAGGTCATCGACAGCTATATTTTTGCATCCCCGCGCACGGGCGATATGCGCAATCGCGGTGAAATAGCCAAGGAACTGCATGCGCTATTTAATTATGTCGCAAAGCACCCGCAGTCACTCGTAAGCACAAAGATCGGCCAGTCTTTTGCAAACGGCATCATGGCCGATCACCTGGTGATGATGGGCAAAAACCTTCCGCCACAATCCGAAGCACTTGAGCATTACCGCCCCTCGCGCCGCGACGTGATGGACACGCTTGGCCCCCGCTTTAACCCCGATCCGCTGCGCGTCCATGTGGGCGAACTTTACCAGATGGGGCTTATCGACGAGACGGAATTCAACAACCGCATGAATAAAAATGAAACCGCCAACGCCTTTAAACGTCGCTTCATCACCCTTAAAGATTTCGTGGCCATGGGCCGCAAGAAAGGCTTTATCACTGCCGAAGTGGGCGATGCGATGCTGGAAAGTTTTGATGCGGAGAATCCGTACCTCACCGTCAAGCATTTCAAAGACTATGAAAGCATTATGCCCCACCGCCCGGATGGCAACCATCACTGCATTGATGATGCAGCCATCACCAGTATTATGAATATGGAGCAGTACCTCTATAGCGGCCTTATACCGCTCGAAGAGATGCTGCCAATCGCCAATAAATTTGGCTATCACGTGGATGTGGAAGAAATCAACGAGCGCAATAAGCGTCACGCCATCACAAGCCTGCATGCACAAGGCTTCTTTGAGCAAACACTGACCATTGGCGACATACGCAATCTTCTTGAGGATTATAAAGGCGACAAACGCTTTGCCAATCTGCAGAAAATTACCGACCTGCCATCGATTATACGCGCGCAGTCAGAGCGTTTTGATCAGCAGTGCCATAACCCGCGCCCTGCTGTGGAAACACCTGCTGGCGAAACGGAATACCTGCGCTCCTCACAAGTAGGCCTAACCTATGAGAAATCCTATACGGACGCGCTGGTATCACGCCGCGTTAGCTTCAAGGAGTTTTTTACAATAGCACGCGATAGCGGCGCTCTGGTGCATGGCGGAAACAATACATTTTATACACGCAGGCAGGATATTATCATCAGCTACAATGATAAAGAGCCTGATAAAAGCATCATACGCATACGCCAGAAAGGCTTCCATGCCCGCACGGGTTATACGCGCATTGGCTATGCGGGGAATAAAGGCATCGACTTTAGCATACCCGGCGGCAAGACCGAGAAATTCTGGGCATTTACTGCCGAAGAACTGATAGCGCACGCACGTGAAGGCATGGCATCGCCACAGGAAAAAAACATCTACAACCGCGCCATGGATACGCTGCTTTACCAGAGCGCGGAACGTTCGGCCTCCACCCTGCATGATACTGCGCTTGCCGTCATCGGCCCGCAGCGCCTGCTGCAAATCGAAAAAGACGCCAGCAACCGCCACCATAGATACTGGCGCAAACAGGAAAACCAGCCAGCATTTGGCAGCACGATGGCGACCATGCACCTGCGCCGCCGCATCCGGGCAAAACACCTGGGCGAACTTGCATCGCTTGAGGCAGCATTCAATGTAAACAAGGAACTCCCTGATTGCGCATCCTGGATTGCTAACCATGATAACTCGCTATCCACCGCAGCTGACGGTCATATTGTCATCGCGCCAGAGATTGTACGCCAGCGCACCGAACATAAGCCGCTGGTCGATAATATGATTGCGCAGCTTGCAGGCGAGGATGCACCGGCTATCCAGCTGGTGCCTACCTTCCAGCTGCTCAACTCGCTTGCAGAACGTGAACATATGCACCCGCAGTTTCAGCGCGGCCCTAAAGGCTATGGCGGGCAAAGCGGGGAATGGACAAATTTTGTGCGCGCACGCACTCAGGAAGCACCCGACCAGCGCATTATACTTGGTTAATCAGGGCTGATAGTTATATCAGGCGCGGCGCCTTGGCTCGCTGCCCTGGCCAAATTTCTCATGCAGGCGGCGCTCAGCAAAACTCATTTCTTCCGGTCCTTCGCGGCGCATAGCCTCATACACTTCACGCGATTCACTCGATACATTCTCAATATCCGGCTGCTTACGCGGGCCTGCAATCGGGCTAACATCAGCGCGCAGGTCGCGTTTAGGCCGCAGGGTAATCTGCACCGGTTTGTTGAAGGATGAGCGCGGATACACAATATCATGCGGCGGCAGGCTATAACCGCATTTGTCTGCCGCGGCTTCCAGTGTTTTATGCGCATCGCCGCGCCTTTGTACATCCACAGGTACAAGGCGCACGTCAATATTTGGCATCGCTTCACCTGCTGCAATTGCCTGTGCTACCCCGCTATTAGCGAGTTTTTCAGCCATACGCAGCCCTTTGGACAGATGATCCATATACTCGGCGCTGACACGCAGGTTAATCTTGGTCGCATCCATCTGGAGTTCTTTTATACCGGCCTGGTAAGCAGGGTTGCTCTCCTGACGCAGGCGCAGGCTCTTTACGTAATCGCATAGCTGCGTAAATGCGGCAGGGCTGGCAAAGGCATCGGCATGCAAGGTCATGCTTATATCCATTGAAAAAGATGGGTCGAGGCCGTGCATCTGCTCGCTTAAAGAGGCCGCTCCAGCAAGCCCGTTTAAAATACCCTCAAGGTTGGCTGCTGGCCGCGCGGGGGGCTTTACAACAGGTGGTTTCTCTGGCGGTTTGGAAGGCTGTACTTCCTGTACAATCTGGTGCTCGGCCATAAGCAGTTTAGCCCAGTGCGCAGGATCTTTGAGCATTTGTGCACCGTCAAACTGCACCTCGTCTTCTTTTTCTTCAATCGCTGGCACTTTAAGGTATTTGAGTTTTTGACGCAGCTGGCGGCCACAGGCTTCGCTTAAGCGGTCGCGTGAATGATAGGCGACATCCACGAGGCCACGATCCGTACCAAACAAATCGGCACTGGGATGCAGTGAATGCCCTACCGTGCGCGCGGCGTCACTTGCATGGGTAACATCAGCCATCTGGAGTGGGTCTGCGGCCAGCAGTGCAATGGCATCATTCATATTCTTGATACAATGGTAATGCACCATGCTCAGATCGTGCATTTCATCGGTAAGCGATGTGATGGCATGAATCAGGCGGCGGCGTAGCTTCAGTTCTGCATAAGGATCAGGCCGCGCCTTGCCAATGGTCTCCATGCGGTCATGGATTTCAGCGTTTAAATCTTCACGCAGCCTTTTGCGCGCTGCCTTCTCATAGGCTGGGCTTACATCAATATAATCCAGGTAATCCTGCGCGTAGCCTTCGATCTCCCTGGGTTTTAGTGCCTGACGTGCCTTTTCACGCGTGCTTTCCGCATAGTTATGGCGCCTGGCCGTCTGGATACGGCGTTCAATATACCCCTCGTCTGCGCCCGTCTTTTCAAGAAGTTCTCGTGCCTTATCTTCGTAACCGGGCGATTCATTGATCAGGTAAAGGTAATGGCGTGCACGGCGTTCATAAGCATCGAGTATCAGCTGTTCCACCTGTTCATTAATATCCTGGCGCCAGCGTTTTTCAATACGCGCCTGGCGCTTGGGATCTTTGAGGGTAATGCAGGTATCCACAATCTGCTCAATGCTTGCGGGCGTGCTGTCTGTAA
>JAGVKI010000320.1 GCA_020050695.1 Alphaproteobacteria bacterium
AACCGTCAGTAATTTACGTTGCACGAGGACGTACTGATAACGGTCCTTGTACCAGTTCTTAGTATCAGTAACTGCTTTCGACGACTTATTCATTGGCCAACGTGGTTAGGGTCATTAGGTATCCTTACAGATACACGGATTATACACATCTACATGTCGCAATCTAAATAATATTAATAAATAAACGGTTAACAATAGGTTCTTTTAGGGGAGGGCAATAAGGAAAAGGAAAGGCGGATTAGGAAATATCTTGTACCGTACGGGCAGATAAAGATAGGGCGCTAGAGAGGTGCTTATTTCTTGCCGCCACCGCCGCCACCGCCGGGTTTGCCACCGCCGCCACCTGCCATGGAACGCATGTCATGACGGCTGTTCGGATAGGCGCCCGGATCCCCCAGTGCTTTCATGCCAAAGTCTGCGCCAAGCATTGGTACGTATGCAGGACCGACAAGGTCTTTGGCGATCTGGTTCGCATTCTTAAGCAGGATGCGGAATGAGTAGGCGATCAGAATAAGCGTGATCATGTGGAACGTGATGTAGTAGATAAAACCTTTGATTTCCATGATACCTGATGGCGGGATTGTTTTACCAGCGCCGCAGGTGGCTGTTGGGCCAAAGCTGTTCATGCTAAAGGTAGGTTTACAGATACCCCATGTATTGGTGGTCTGGTACGTATTAGCAGGCTGCACCACGTCTTTATATGGCACAATCATGTCGGCAAGGTTATTAAAGAAGCCCACAAATTGCTGGATCACCATGACCCACATACAGACAATGGCGAATACTACAATTACCTGCAGGGAATAGGAGATCATATAGCGCAGCCAGTTTTCAAAAAGATAGAACGTCGACTGGAAGAGCATGAAACTGAGGAATATCGGGCTGAGCGCAATCAGGAATGCAACGGCGCTGATGCTAAGCAGGAAGATAAGTACGCAGCTGATCAGCAGCAACAGGGTTTCTATCATGAATGACAGGCCCATCAGCGTGATGGGGAAGAATACAAGGGCCATTACCAGGAAAAAGCCTACTACCTTGTAATTGGATTCCGTAAACGGCCCAATAATGGCCTGGTAAATAAGGTTGTCGATATACTGATACGCCCCCATCGGGTCATTGCCGCCTACACCTATGGCGTTGATTACCCATTTAACGCCATCATTCATGACAGCCATAAAGAAGTTGAAACCAATACCAATGCCGTAGCTGGCATTCGTGGCAAAGGCCCATACAAACGCGATTTTAGCCAGGCGGACCACTATTTCGCTACCATTTAGCTGCGCCATGCCGGTTAGGATCTGCACGCCGAAAACGGCAATATATAATATGATAACCGTTGCCAGCACTGGCTGTACGGTTTGCTGGATGCTGCAATAGAGACGGTCAAGAATGGCATCAATAATCCGCACATACATGCAGATGATGTTGCTGAACAGATGTTCGATAAAGCTGCCTTCATTCTGGCAGAAATTCGCGGTATTGAATAGTGAGCCGCCAGCAACACTGCCGCCGCCACATGAAAGGTCACCACCGTCAGCATAGGCCGGTGCCGGAAGCACAGTAACGCACAGCGCCAGGATCAAAATTACCGGCACTATGCGTAGTAGGAATATGTTTCTAGCCCAGTGTAACATGCATAACCCGCTTTGCATCAGGGGCCATCCCCTGAGCATTGTTATTTCTTCGTTTCTTTTTTGCCGGCGGCTTTCTTATCTTTTACATACTTCCCGCCTGCAGCAGACAGGCTCTTGGCATCATTGCACATGATGGAATAAATATCTTCCAGGTCGCGGAAATCGACCTGTAGCGCAATGCTTTCATTTTTCTGCTTCAGCAGGAAATTGCCGTTCTGTCTTTCCATTCGCAGCATGATTCGCTTATCATTTTCGTTCAGGCCCAGCTTTGGCGATACATAGTGGTGATTAATATCATCCGGGATATACAGGCGCGTCTGGCACTTCTGCATGATCGTGGAAAAGGTGGTGAGTTCCGTGCACTGGAACGGCTTACGCGTTGTAAAAATAACCATCACGTTATTTTGCTGCAGCATTTCCAGGAGGCTTTCCAGTCGAGGGGCGAAGAAGCTGTTTTCCAGTAAATCCCAGGCTTCATGCATCACGATGATGGTGGGCCTGCCGTCAAGTGAGGTGATAATGCGGTGCATCAGGTAGGAAAATACCGGTATGATGCGTTCCTTGTGTTGGATAACCGATCCCATCTCAAAACCGTGCACGGGATGGCTAAGATCCAGATTCTCCTCAGAGCCGATCAGGCCGTTATAAATGGCGTCATGGTTCAGACGCACAAACTCCTGGGCCATGTACATGTCCATCTCTGCAAGATGGTTGACCAGATGCACCATGTTGCGCTCTTCGGGCGGGTTGCCGTAGGTTTTTTCAATGGCGCTGCGCAGGTATTCCTTACGCTCCGCATCTAGCGGCTCATCAGGTGATATGAGGGTGGTGCACCATGCCAGCAGGAACGCCATATTGCGTGGGCTGGCTTCGAGAATAAAGGGATTCAGGGAGAGTTTGTTCTCTGCCTGCCCCTGCATATAGGAAGGCCGGGCTTCCGGGAACTGGTGATAGTCCGCGCCAAGCTTGTGGAAGAACAGTTCAGCCGAGTGGAAGCGGTCAAACACATACATCCTGCCATTATATTTGCGCGTTTCCGACAGCAGGAAGTTCAGTAGCGTGTTACCGGCATGGTCGTTAAACGAGTTGAAATCGAATACAACGCTGTGGCCATTATCCTGCACATGGAAATTGAAGAAATAGGGCGAGTTCACCATGGTCGGCATCAGCGTGACGGCATCACCCCAGTGATTGCTTTTTTCTACGCCATTGGGGAAACGGTTTAGCCTGCAGAATCCGCCGATGCGCTGGGTGTTGATGATTTCCTTGCGCCTGATGAATTCAAAATTACCCGGCAGCTGTGACCAGAAGCACTCTTCCAGCCTGATGTCTTCACGAATAGTGATAAGGCCCACGCCGGAAAACAGCGATTGCATTTTGGCCACTTCGCTGTCGAGCAGTTTGTATTCATCGACCATGACGGTAATCATGGTCTGGTACTGGCAGTAATCCGTAGGGTTCTTCTTGTTGCTGCGGATCAGTTCGGTGATGCCGGACGCTTCCATGCAATCCATCGCCTCACTCATTTCGAACATTTCACGCTGTTCCTGGATAGGCTTTAATGCTTCAGCGGCAGGAATAAAATTAAATGACTGCGTGATGATAAATTCCGTTGGCGCCTGCATGATGCGATCGAGTGTATCCGGGCTGAGTTCGCGGTACTGCTTCAGCGAGAGAAGTGCGCCGAATCGGCGTTTTCCATGATTGTCGCGTGTTTCAAGCGCATTGAAACCAAAGGTAAGCGCGTGGGTGGAAAGCGCAAGGCCAAGGTCGCGTTCCGGGAGCGGGTATTGGCTTACATGCATATTCAGCAGCGTGCCGAGGAACTCCATAGGTTCCGAATAAAAGATGGGCTGCGACAAAGCAATTTCGGATGAATCGGGAATACGTTCGGTAATCGCCAGCCTTTGCACATTGTAGTAGGGGCGGATATTATCCATGATGCGGGCAACCAGGCTATCGAGTGCATCATTGGCATCATCGATATATTTATTGCGCAACTCGCGGTTCTGCAACGGAAGCACGACATCCTTCATGTGCTTCTTGTCGATCAGGTCAGCGCCCTGGCCATCAAACAGCACGGTCACGTACACTTCATTGTAGTACTGGTATTTCCATGCATTCTTCTGCTGCCAGCGGTCATGCACATAGGAGTCAAAGCCATCGTCCACAGGCGAGCTGTAGCTGATGTCCTTGCGCTTGCGCATGGTATGTATCCAGAAGGAGAACTTGTCGCTGTTCACATTGCCAAGCAATGAGCGGCGGATAATTTCGCGGACATTAATGTCCGACATGCTTTCATCGGTGTTGCCGCCTTCATAATCGAGGCCCGATGTGTTGCTTGCGATTTTGATGGTCTGAAGCACTTCACCGTTTTTAGTGAGCAGTGTGTGCGGTGTAATGTGGCAATCGTAAGGAATGAATTCATACGCGTTGTTATGCGTTGCCGACGCAGCTGCAATAGCGGGAGCGGGTGCGTCGCTTTTAGAGGCCTCATCGGTTTTCTTTTTTAGAAAAAGCATCATATATGAATAACTACGTTTCCTGACCTGGTTGCAGAATGATTACCCATTCTAGCAAAACTCGCTTAAGAAAGAATAAAAATACTGCTCTTTGAATGTGCTACAAAAGGCGCTGCTTCAATTTCGCACCGCTTATTGCACATGATTAGCCTTATTATTATAGCAAAGTTTTATGACATTTTTCTTACAGAAACACTGTCACAGCAAGATGTTTGGAGAAAGCTTTTTAAGTTATGCTGCGGGTGAGTAGAACGCTGCCGCAAGCATTAACAAGTCAGTGAAAATAAAAAGGAGGAAATATTAGCCGAAGCAGCTTTCACCGGCGCCCAGTTCCATGGCAACCGTACCTGCGCTGAACATGAATGCAATGCCTACGGAAACCGTAATAGCTGTGGACCAGGACATTCTGCCCATTGCAGCGCTACCTGAAGCCATGAGCACACCTGCTGTTGCAATGGCGCTACCAACGCCGCCGCCCATTACGGCACTAACCATGTTGCACAGAGCCACCCCTACTTGCATGGCATGAGCATATTCTGTCATTGCAACGGTGAGCACAACAAAAGCCAGGCTGAATAAGGCGAACTGGCCTGGTTCCTTATAGGCTGGTCTATTTATCTTAGAGTTGCGGTGCATCATAATGCGATACCTGAATTCTCTTTTTCTGACCGTTCAATTTTCTTTTTAGTTACTTCATCTGTATCTATTCGTAACGGGTTTAACAGTGGATTCCTTAGCACCCGCCACCAACACCCATTTGTGCTGCATACCATCCTGCCTGGAAAATAAGGGAGATACCTAGTGCGACCGTAATCGCCAGTCCCCATGATACCTTGCCAAGTGCGGCGCCGATTGAAGCGGCCAGAACGCCCATGGTTGCTACCGCGCTTCCCAGGCTTCCCTGCACGATATCCAGAAGCATGCAGATTACCGAAGCCATGGCACCTGCATTAGCCGGGGCAATACTCATTGCATAGAACATCAGGCATGTAAGGCCTAATAGTACCGGCTGAGAGTGTATGTTGGCTGTGTTTCGTACCATCGTTTGTCCCATTTGTAACTCTGGCTGGTTCTATGGTTTTTAAATTCTTACATCGAACGCAAAACCGTAGTTACAATCCCATGTTCTTATCGTTTTTCTTGTTGTACTGATTGTATTCCTGTTTATGAAATTGGGTGGATACACCAGCTGTATGTATTTCAATATACAACCGGTGTATCAACACCACAAAGCATATGCAGATACTACAAATATACTCGTTATAAAGTATTAGTTACCGAAGCAACCCTGAGCACCTCTACCGAGGTTCTGTACAACAATACCTGCGGAGAACATGAATGCGATACCAACAGCGCAGGTAATAGCAGTAGTCCAGGACATCCTGCCCAGTGCTGCGCCTACGCCGACGATCAGTACGCCGATGGTAGCAATAGCGCGGCCAAGACCGGTGCCCATTTCAACACCGATATACGTGCAAAGTGCTGCACCTGCTGCACCCGCAGCATAAGCTTGGGTTGCGATTGCGGTATAGATAGCAACCGCCATAAGGCTCGTCATAAGACATTTAGATACAAGCGCCATGTCCACACCGGCCTTTTTATTCTTAGAGTTGTAGTTCTGCATAAGAGCTCCGTTCCAATAAGTTAGACGATATTATTATTGATTTGTTACAGTATTCCCCATTCACTTTGGGATATTCTGATAGTAACACATAATTGTGACATTTTTTTTACAATTGAACTTAATTTTATCCAATTACGCGCTATCTCCTACTACGCCATCTTTAAATTATAGATTTAGTTCATTAAAAAATCCTTTATAGAACTTCTGTATGGGGTTGTGCGCGCGCACTATCTTCTCTATGCTGGCCGCCCCTAACAAAGCATCCACCTTTCATAAAAAAGGATATTACTTCATGCAAACCAACGTTTTACCCATTTCCAGCGCCATTGAGAAAAAACTTGAGGCGATGAATATTACGCTGCCGCCATCCGTATTGCCGGCTGCTAACTATGTGCCTTACACCATAAGTGGCAATTTAGTGCATATTTCCGGCCAGTTACCTATGAAAGACGGTAAGCCGCAGGATATTGGCAAGGTTGGTAAGGAATTTACCATTGAACAGGCCCAGCAGACGGCTCGCCAGTGCGGTATTAATATATTGTCGCATCTGAAGGCGGCTTGTGGTGGCAACCTCGATCGCGTGAAAAAATGCGTTCGCCTGGGGGTATTCGTCAATTCCACCGAAAGCTTCACCGACCAGCCAAAAGTGGCTAACGGCGTATCCGACATGATGGTCGAGATCCTGGGCGAAGCGGGCAAGCATGCCCGTTTTGCGGTAGGCGTGAGCCAGCTGCCGTTCGGCGTGGCAGTAGAAGTGGATGGCACGTTCGAAATCGAATAAACGCCGCTGCCTATATATAACTGAGAAAGGCGTCGCCCGATGGGCGGCGCTTTTTTTTATACTAGAAAGGATGGCCGGTGAGCCATTCCAACACGATCAGGTGTAAAGCGTAGATATAACCGGAATAAGCTGAAAGCTGTTTTCCAGCCCATATCACGGGTGCAGGCACGCGTGAGGTATCCAGCGTACGCAGTTCCATGGCGCTCAGCATCCAGCATACCAGGCACAGTACAGGGAGCATTGCGATAGTGCTGGTCCACACGAAGTTGAAGGTGAACTGTGATACCAGCGCGAAGCATACAAAGGTTAGAACCAACATGCGGTCTGCCAGTTGTTTACTGTAGAACTCGCGGCGGCGTTTGACATAACCGCACAAGGCAAACATGAAGCACAGGCTGCCATACTGGGTTAGTATAATGGTGATAACCCACGCAAATGCACCAATCAGCCATTGATAGGGATGGGCGATGACTTTGCCTTTGGCATCCCACCAATGCAGTATCATGCGCGTAACGAGGATCGTGACCAGGATATTCTGCGTGCGTATATGGCCTGCAAGGATAGTATCGGAAACCGTCATCAGCGCCGCGAGAATAAACAGATCCCATTTAAAACGGTAGGATGCGGCGTATCCTGCAAGGAACATAAAGATCGGCGCCGAGCCGCGACCAATGCCTCGCAGCCATTCATATGGTTCTTCGCGCAAGAAGAATGCGCCGGAATGGTCAATGAACATCAGTAGCAGCGCGACCAGCTTTACTGCATCCCAGTTATTAAATGGGCGCGCTGTGTGAGTCATATCATTTCAGCCCGACAATAAAGTCTGCTTCGGTGGTTGCCTTAACTTCATCCAGCGTAACGCCAGCAGCCAGTTCAATCAGTGTCAGCTTGTCATCTTCAATGGTAAATACACCAGAAGTGGTAATCACCATATCCACTACGCGCGTTCCTGTCAGTGGTAGTGAGCATTCCTTCACCAGCTTGGCGGAACCGTCTTTCGCATTATGATCCATAATGACGACCACCTGCTTTACGCCCGCCACCAGGTCCATCGCGCCGCCCATGCCCTTGACCATTTTGCCAGGCACCATCCAGTTCGCAAGGTCACCCTTTTGGGAGACCTGTAATGCACCAAGAATAGCCAGGTCGATATGGCCGCCGCGTATCATCGCAAACGACGTCGCGCTATCGAAATAACTGCTGTAGGGAAGCGCTGTAATGGTTTGCTTGCCTGCATTGATCAGGTCGGGATCAATCTCCGCAGCGGTAGGGAAGGGGCCCATGCCGAGCATACCGTTTTCGCTTTGCAGGGTGATGTGTACATCGGATGGCACATAGTTCGCCACCTGCGTGGGAATGCCGATACCGAGATTAACATAATAGCCATGCTTCAGTTCGCGTGCAGCACGCTTGCACATATCTTCGTGTGACCAGGCCATGATTACGCTTCCCTCACAGTTCTAAATTCGATGCGTTTTTCGAAATGCTCACCCTTGAAGATGCGCTGTACGAAAATACTTGGTGTATGGATCATGTCCGGATCAAGCTGTCCGGGTTCCACCAGTTCCTCTACTTCGGCCACGGTTACTTTACCGGCCATTGCCATAGGCAGGTTAAAGTTACGCGTGGTTTTACGGTAGACGAGGTTGCCTTCCGTGTCGCCCTTCCATGCTTTGACGATGGCAACGTCAGCATGCAGCGCCGTTTCCATTACATAATGATGCTCACCAAACTGGCGCGTTTCTTTGCCCTCGGCAATCACAGTGCCGTAGCCGGTGCGCGTGTAGAATGCAGGAATACCTGCGCCTGCTGCGCGGATGCGTTCTGCCAGCGTACCTTGCGGATTGAACTCCACCTCAAGTTCACCGGAGAGAAATTGTTTTTCTAATGTTTTATTCTCGCCCACATAGGATGCCACCATTTTGCGGATCTGGCGTGAGTGCAGCAGGATGCCGCTGCCAAAATCATCGGTGCCGCAGTTGTTGGCGATCCAGGTAATCTGCTTGGTGCCCGCATCGCGGATAGCCCGTATGGAATGTTCAGGGATGCCGCAAAGGCCAAAGCCGCCAGACATAATGGCCATGCCATCGAACAATAATCCCTCTAAAGCAGCCTGTGCGTTGGGATAAACTTTGCTCATAGTGTTAATACCTCGGTTATTTTTAAACAAAATAGGCAGGGTTTAGGCGAAATAGTATAAGCGCGGATTATATATTTAAAAGCAAATAGTTAATGTTTTGTGAATACGGACAATCAAAGGGTTAGACATATAGTGTTGTTAATAATAATTAACGAAATATGGTCAAATTAATTAAAATTTTAACTAATTTTTAATTGCATGCATGGTTTAATTAGTGTTAACGAAGCTTTAAACTTTTTTGCCTCTTATAGATGCACTTTCTGACCACACAGGGAACGGGCAGCAACTTTAAAAATAAAGGGCAGAAATATGAGTCTGACAAGTATGGATATAAAATTTCTTGCAGAACAACCCTCGGCACAGGCGCGCAGCGTACTTGCCAGTAAGTTGGGTAAAGATTATCGCAGTGGGGCATTCAGTACTGCCTCGGAACTGGCGATTGCAGATGATATTTTCCGCATGCTGCTGCGTGATACAGAAATACAGGTTCGCAAATCACTGGCTGAAGAACTGGCCTATTGCGCTGACGCCCCGCATGACATCATCATTGCGCTGGCTACCCAGGAAGAAATGGTTGCCCTGCCGGTATTGCAGCGTTCTTCCGTACTTAATGAAGAAGACCTCCTTGAAATTATCGCAAGCACG